>JBJMQJ010000435.1:0-3644 GCA_045802765.1 Myxococcales bacterium | reverse complement strand
CGAAAGAGGCGGCTGCGCTCCTCCGCAAGGTGTGGTCGCTCGGACGCAGCGGGACGGTGGCGGAAGCGGCCTCGTTCGTCGGCGTCGAGCAGCTCGATCCGGCAGCCCTTGCGGCGGTGGCGGACAAGCAGCTTTCCTACAACGCCCCCGAGGCCCCACCACCCACCCAGCGCCCCGACTACAAGTACATGCAGGGCGACAAGAAGAAGCGCCGCCGCCACAAGAAGTAACCCCGGCCGCGATCCGCGGACCAAAGCGTTTCACAAGGATCACCGCGAAGAGCGCGAAGCGCGCGAAGGTTCCCGAGGGAATTTACCTTCGCGACCTTCGCGCGCTTCGCGGTGATCTCTACGACGGAAAGGCGTCAGGCGCGGGGGAGGCTCAAGCTGAACACGGTGCCGCGGGGGCCGCTCTGGCGGAGGGTGGCCTGGCCACCGTGCAGCTCGGCCACGGCGCGGACGATGGCGAGGCCGAGGCCCGTGCCGCCCTCGCCATGGCGGGTGGTGGCGAACCGCTCGAAGAGACGGTCGCGGATGGCCGGATCGACCCCGGGGCCCTCGTCCGCGACGGAGGCGTCCCAGCCGACCGAGCCGGGCGAGACCTCGATGACGACGCGGGCGCCGTCCGGCGAGTGCTGCACCGCATTTCCCAAAAGGTTCTCCAGCGCGCGCCGCAGCCACACCGGATCGCCGCGGACCGGCGCGCTGTCCGGCGCGTGCAGCTCGACGCGGACGCCCCGGCGCGCCGCCTGCGGCGCCTGGGCGTCGATCGCCTCGCGCGCGATGCCGCACAGGTCCACCTTGCGCCGCTGCGCCTGGATCCCGCGCGCCTCCAGCCGAGCGAGCGAGAGCAGGTCCTGGGTGAGTATTTGTAGTTTGTCGGCGCTCTCGCGGATGCGCAGCGCGAACCTGCGCGCGGTCTCCGGCTCGTCGGCGGCGCCTTCGGTGAGCACTTCGGCCGAGGCGCGGACCGAGGCGATGGGGTTCTTCAGCTCGTGGGACAGGTCGGCGACGAAGTTCTCCAGCGCATGGCGTTGCTCCAGCTCGCGCCGCATCGATTCCAGCGCCTCGGTCAGCTCGCGCACTTCCCGCCCGCGCGGCTGGGGTAGCGCCGCCTGCCTCTCGCCCGAGGCGACCCGCTGGGCCGCCCGCGTGAGCCGCTCGATGGGACCCGCCACCGCCTGGCCGATGAGCACCGCGACCACGGCGGAGGCCAGCGCGAGGATGAACGCGAGCAGAGCCACCTTGGGCGCCACGTCGTTCATCAGGGCCACCATGCCGAAGGTGGCCTTGCGCACGCGCACGAATCCCTGGTCCCGGATCGGCGCGCTCGCCACGACGATCTGCACTCCGGGACGGTCCTGCGCCTCGCCGACGCCGACCACCGTGCGGCCCTGCGCGTCGACGATCTCGACGTGGGTGGCGATCTCGCTGTGGGTGAAGGCGGGCAGGACCCGAGAGAGCTGCTGGGCAGCCTGGCCCAGATTCGCGCCGGGCGCGTCGAGCGCGCGCGAGGCGAGCTCGGCCAGCACGCGCGCCTCGTCCTGGGCGCCTCGCTGGGCGAACACCGAGGCGCGAGCGGTGAACCGATCGATGACGATGACGGCGAACGCGGCCGAGAGCGTGAGCGTGGTCGCGGCGAGCGGCAGGAATACTTGAAGGCGGAACGAGAGGCCGCTGCGCCGGGCGGCGATGAGCCGCGAGATCGTCAGCGCCAGTCCGACGAGGGAGACGAGCGCCAGCAGCGCGAGAAGCCCTTGCCTCCCCAGCGTCACGGTTCGTCCCTCAATCGATAACCGACTCCGCGCACTGTCTCGAGTAGCTTCGGATCGCCGCCCGCCTCCTCGAGCTTGCGGCGCAACGCCTTGACGTGGACGTCGACGGTGCGATCGCCGACCACCACGTCGCTCCCCCAGACGGCATCGAGGAGCTGGCTGCGGTCGAACACGCGCCCGGGCGCCTTGAGGAAGGCGGCGAGGAGGTTGAACTCGGTGCGCGACAGGGCCAGCTCCGTGCCGGCCAGGGCGGCGCGTCGCGTGCGCGGATCGACGCGCAGCCCACCGGGCCCCTGCAGCGGAGGCTCCTCCTGAGGCCGGTCGCCGCGAAAACGGCGCAGCACGGCGCGCACGCGCGCGACCACCTCGCGCGGAGAGAACGGCTTGAGCACGTAGTCGTCCGCGCCCATCTCCAAGCCCACGACCCGGTCGGTCTCCTCGTCGCGGCTGGTGAGCACGATCACCGGCACGTCCGAGCGCCCCCGCAGCGCGCGGAGGAAGTCGAGGCCGCTGCCGTCGGGAAGGACGAGATCGAGGATGATCAGATCGGCGCCTGCGCCCCGCTGTTCCGCGTCGCGCAGCGTGGCGGCCTCGGCGATGCCGAACCCGTCCCGGCGCAGGGCGAAGGCCAGGCTCTCGCGGATGGCTGGCTCGTCGTCGACGACGAGGACGACCGGCACGGACCTTCTCCTACGGCGGCGCGCCGAAGCTGGTGGAAGGGGGCGGCTGCGCGGACGAGGGCGTGCCGCCGCTGTGGCCGGCGGGGACGGGAACGGCCTGCGCCGAGCCGTTCTGGCCGGGGGCGGGCGCTTCCGCGGGCTGCGGCTGCTCGCGCCGCTCCGCCACGGTGAGCGCGAACTTGTTGTTGCGCGACTCGACGACCCGCAGCCGGACCGAGGGGCCGAGCGCGGTGCGCAAGGCGGTCAGCCGGGCGTGCTCGACGAGGAGCCACTTGCGATCGCTGGGGCCCGCCATGAACTCGCCGAGCTTCTGGTTCTCCTTGAGCTGGCGCACGCGGTTCTTCGAGTAGAACGTCTCGCCGCGCCAGTTCATCAGGTACGCGCCGATCGGCTCGTCGGCTGCGCTCTTCTGGTAGTACTCCCAGAAGAGGTCGCGCTGAGTCCAGTGCGGCGAGAGAGCGCGCCAGTGGAACCAGCCGAGGAAGACGGCCAAGGCGACCGCCAGCGCGGCGAGGCTGCCGACGAGGATGGTCCGGTCCTGCGGCGATTCCTCGGTCGCGAGCGGCGCGCCGTCCATGCGTTCGCGCCAGGCAGCTGCCAGCCGGGAGCGGCCGGTCCTGGTCGGCAGCGCGCGCAGGAATCTCCATGCCTGCGTAGCGCGATCGAAGAGCCAGGGAGAGAGCGCCACCGCTGGCGCGGCGTAGAAGAGCATGGTGAAGACGCGGCGCGGGTCGGTCTCGCGGTCGGGGTACGGACGGTCGTAGTTGAAGACGAACATGTCCGTCACGTGCTTCGGCGTCAGCGCCAGGTCGTGCGCCACGAGCGCGTACAGCAGCGCGCCGGCGAGGATCTCGCCGGCATGCGCGCGCAGGCCCTCGTCGAGCACGCGCTCGAGCCACACGCCGCACAAGAGGAGGAGCGGCGGCAGCACCGGGAAGGCGTAGTGGTGGAACTTCGTCGCGCTGAAAGCGAAGACGGCGAAGCCGATGAGCACCCAGAGCACGACGAAGAAGAGCGCCCGGTCGCGCGTGGTCTGCGGCCGGATCGCGCGCCGCGCGAGCACGCTCCCCAGTGCGCCCGGCAAGGCGAACACCCAGGGGAAGCAATCGAAGCCCAGCTGCTCGATGAAATAGATGAAGCTCCCGCCGGGCGTGCTCGTGTACACGCCGGTGACCAGCCGCTTGAAGTGG
>JBJMQJ010000434.1:0-8376 GCA_045802765.1 Myxococcales bacterium | reverse complement strand
GCCCCTCCGCCAGCGCGTCGACGACCTGCCGCTCCTCACGGGGCACTTCCTGCAGCAAGCGGCTCAGCGCACCGCCCGTCCGCCGAAGAGGTTGCACCCCGACCTGCTGCGCAGCTTCTACGAGCGCCGCTGGCCGGGGAACATCCGCGAGCTGGAGAACGAGATCGAGCGGCTGGTGGTCCTCTCCGGCGACGCGGAGGTCATTCCTCCCGAGCTTGCTCAGCACGGGCGCGCTTCTCCGCAAGAGGGCCCCGGCCGATTCGCGGCGCTGGTGGAGCAGGGCCTGGGCAGTGATCTGGCCACCGCGGTCTGCCAGCTGGAGAAGGACCTGATCGCGCTCGGGCTGCGCGAGACGCACGGCAACAAGTCGCGGCTCGCCGCGCGCCTGGGCGTATCGCGGACGACGTTGATCAAGAAGATTCGCGAATACGGCCTGGACCAGACCGACCCGGGGCGGACCAATCCGGGGATCGAAGAGTGAGCACGGCGGCGATCGTCGTCATCGGCAACGAGATCCTCTCCGCCAAGGTGGCGGACGAGAACGGTCCGTGGCTCACCCGCGAGCTGCGCGGGCTGGGAGTCGACCTGCGGCGGATCGAGACGGTCCCCGACGAGGTGCCGATCATCGTCGATTCGCTTCGCCGGTCGCTCGCCTCGGCGAAGTGGGTCTTCACCAGCGGCGGGATCGGCCCCACCCACGACGACGTGACCATCGCGGCGGTGGCGCAGTGCTTCGGCCGGACGGTGGTGCCCGACGAACGGATCCTTTCCGCCTTGCGAGCGCACCTGGGCGAGCGGCTGAACCCGGCGTTGCGCAGGCTGGCCGACGTTCCGGAAGGCGCGACGGTCGAGTGGTCGCCGGGATCGCTGTTTCCGGTCGTTTCCCTCGAGAACGTCGCCGTGCTTCCCGGACCGCCGGTGCTCTTCAAGGAGGGATTCGCGCGAATCCGCGACCGCTACCGGGCCGCGCCGATCTTCTCCCGCGCGCTCTATTTCGGCGTCGGCGAGGGCACGCTCGCCGAGCACCTCGACGCCACGGTGGCGCGCTTCCCCTCCGTCTCGGTCGGCAGCTACCCGCGGTTCGACGACGCCGACCACCGCGTGAAGGTGACCTTCGATGGCCGCGACCAGGCCGAGGTGCGCCGCGCGGCGGACTTCCTGCGCGAGCGCGTCCCGCCAGGAGCGCTGCTGCGGGAGGAGTAACCACGGTTGCTATTGACGCGACGATTTCCATAGCGCAAAAAACGATCGAGCAGCGGGAACAACACGCGCTGCAGGGGGAGTTCCGTGCATATCGCAATTTTGCTGGCGGTGACCTATGTCTTCACGCCCGTCGTCGTCCCTGGTGAGACCATACAGCAGGTTTTCGGTTTGAACGATCGTGGCCAGACGATGGTCACGACCGACAAGTCGAGCGGCACCTTCCGTCACGGGAAGCTCACCCCTTTGCCGGCTCCGCCGAGCGGTTTCGAGGTGGGCGGGCTTGGCATCAACAACGCGGGCGTAATCACCGGCATCGCCGTTCAGACCGGTGGTGACTCGTCCGAGCAGGGATTCGTCCTCCGCGGATCGACCTATACCTTCTTCTCGCGGCCAGGATTCGCCAACACCGAGCCTCGCGCCATCTCGAACTCAGGGCTCGTCACGGGCATCAGCGCCAACTCCGATTTCAGCCAGCTCGCGGGTTTCATCTACGATCCCGAGGCGAACACCTTCACCGATGCGACGCCGGCCGGTTCCACCTCCGTCATCGTGCAGGGAATGAATGCCGCCGGGCGCATCTGCGGTGACGCCCGCCAGCCAGGGCTCGGACGGTACGCTTTCGTCTGGCAGCAGGGCACGCTCCAGAACCGTGACGAGCGGCTCGCGTCGTTTTTCGAGCGAGTGACGATCGACGGCACGGCGACGGCGGCGCGAGGAATCAACGACGCCGGCGTGCTCAGCGGTTTCACCCACTTCGGCACGGCGGGCTTCGTCGGCAACGCCAGCCGAGGCTATCGGTTGCTGTTCCCGCCCGGCGCTACGCAGGACGGCGCAAGCACCGTCTGCGAGGGCATCAACAATTTCGACCAGGTCGTCTGCGTGGTTACCGATGCCGACGGAGCGACGCACGGGTTCATCGGCTCACCGCGCGACGACGACGAGAGCGAGCGGCGTTGAGGCACGCCGATCCTCCATGATCGCCTTCGCGCGACGAGGCTGACTCGGTCGACGAGCGCAGCTGCCGGTCAGCCTCGCAGCGACAAGTACGCCTCGCTCACCGCGAACCGCGCCAGGCGGGCCACCTCGGGACGTTCCAGCCCGCCGGCGCACTCGGAGATGACGATCGCGAGCCCCGCGGCCGGATCGCCGCAGATGACCAGGGCGGCGCGTTCGGCGGTCTCGCGGATGGCGAACGCCAGCGATTCCACCTCCGGACGCGCCTCCGCGGCGACCTGCTCCGCGAGGGCAGCGAGCGCACCGCGTTCTTCGGGCGCGAGCGCCTGCGCCAGGAACCGGCCCACGGCGGCGTCGGGCGCAGGCAAGCGGGAGAGATCGGTGCCCTGGGGCGCCGCGAGGCGGGCCAGCTCGGCCACGACCTGCGCCAAGCGATCCGGCGGCAGCGCCGCCGCCGCGTGCGTCCCGCGCCGGATGTGCGCCAGGGCGCGCGCGTAGAGGAACCGCTGCTGGCGCGAGTGGTACCGCTTCGGCACTTCCAGGCCCACCAGCACGCCGGGCGGCTCGGTCGCTGTGGGGAGGACGATCTCCGGCTCCCGCTTCGCCACGTACAGCACGGGTTCCTCGATGCCCAACGCGCGCGCGATGGCCGCGCAGATGCGGCGGACGGGATTGTCGCCTTTCACCCGGTCGCCGCGTCCCGCCAACTCGGCGGGAAAGGCGCGGACGAGCGCGGCGGACGCCGAGGCGAGCAGCTCGCGCGCGCTTCCCCCGTCATCGGGCGCGCGCAGCCGGTCGTCGTCGCCGAGCCGCGGCAGCTCGGCGCGTGGGGGCCGCGCGAGCGCAGCCGAGTGGAGATCCGTCTCCTCGGCGGTCGCCATCCCCAGCGCGACGAGCACCGACGCGGCGCACACGGCCGCGTCCTCGCGGCCCGAGCTCCGCGCCAGCTCGACCATCTCGTGCAGCGAGTCGGGAGTCAGCGGCGCTTCCGGCGGGCTTTCGGCGGCGACCTCGATCTCGACGTTCACATCGGGTCCTGCTTCCGCCGCGGCGTCGACCTCGAGGTCCACTTCTTCAAGGCTTGGTTGGTCCGCGAGCTCGACCGGGACGTTCGTGTCTCCGGCGCCGGATTGCGCAGCGCCGCCGTGCCCGAGGTGCTGCTCGAGGAGAGCGACCTCGACCAGCCGGTCCGGCTCGAACCTCGCGTCCGCAGCGCCGCCGTCTTTCGCGCCGGCGTTTCGTTCCGCGATGCGGGCCGCGACCCGCCGGGCCCCGTGCACGGCCAGGACCGACCCCGAGTCGCCGTCGAGCGCCTGCCGGTAGGCGACCGCGGCGGCGTCGAGGTGTCCGGCGTCCTCGAGCAGCTCCCCTTGCTGCAGCGCAAGGGCCGCGCGCGAGGGGCCTTCCGCGTAAGCGGCGCGGAACGCGAGGTGCTCGGCGAGCCGCTCGCCCGTTCCAGCCGACCGCAGGGCCTGGTCGACGAGGTCGAGGGCGATGCGATCCTGCGGATTGAGCGCGAGCGCCCTCCGATACTCCGCGACGGCCTGGTCCCCGTCTCCGGCCTCCATGCGGTCACGCGCGGCCTCGACGCGCAGGAGCGCCGCGCAGCGCGGATCCTGGCAGCGGCTCGCCAGCCGGCCGCGCAGGTCGGCCCGCTGGATGCGCGACTCGCGGCCTGGATCGTCGCCGATGAGCTGCAGCAATGCGGCGATCGCCTCCAGGTCGCCGGCCGACTCGGCGAGGAGCTGGCGGTACAGCTCCGCCGCCTTGGCCGGTTGGCCGCAGCGGTGCGCCTGGAGCGCGGCGGCCCAGCGCAACGCCTCGACGCGTTCGCTGGACAGTTGCGACCGCTGGGCAAGCTGCTCGTATGCCTGCGCGGCCTCGGCGAATCGGCCCATCCAGGCCTGCAGCCGGGCGAGCTGCACCAGCGCGTACGCTCCGCCCGGATGCGCGTCGGCCGCCGCCGCGTAGAGCTGCACGGCGACCTGCGCGTCGCCCGCCTTCCATTCGGCGAACTCGGCCGCACGGGCCAGCGCGTCTCCCCGCGCGCTTCCCTCCGGGACCGCTTCCGCGATCTGCGCCAGCACCGCCAGCGCCGCCGGATGGTCGCCGCGGCGGATCTGGAGCCGCGCGAGCCGCCGCAGGACGGCCAGGTCCGCTCCCCCCAGCGCGAGCGCTTGCGCGGACACCTCGACTGCCTCGTCGAAGCGGCCCTGGCCCTCGAGCAGGGCGGCGCGTTCGGCATGCAGCGCCGCCGCGCGCGCAGGCTCGGCCGTGCGAGCCTCCTCGGCGAGCAGCTCGATGCGCTCGCCGTCCGGCAGGAGCGGCAGCGCGAGCAGGCCGCGCCGCGCCGGCTCCGAAGCGCTCTCGGCGGCGCGGGCGCGGCGGAACAGCTCGAGCGCGCGCGCCTCGTCGCCGGTCGCACGGGAGAGCTCGGCGGCCTCCACCAGCAGATCGGCGGCATCGGCGCCCTGTGTCGATTCGGCGCGAGCCTCCAGCGCGGCGGAAAGCGAAGTGAGGTCCATCGAGCGCAGCGCGAGCGCGGTCCACGACTCCAGCGACCGCGGCGTCGTCAAGCCGCGCGCCAGCCCGGCGGCGCGCTGCGCCAGCTCCAGCGCGTGCGCCCGCGGGTTCGCCGTTCCGTCCGCCGGCGGTGGAACGTCGGAGAGGAGCGCCGCCGCGCGGGCCAGGAGCTCGGCGGCGGCCGCGCGCGGAAGGTCTTGCGCCGCTTGCTCGAGCAGCGAGGCGAGCTCCGCGTGCCCGCCGAGGAATGGCACCGTCCGCTGCAGGAGCCGCAGCGCTCCTTCTCCCGAAGGGCCGCGCGGCGCCAGAGCGAGCGCGTTGCGCGCCATCCGCGCGGCGTCCTCGCGCTGGGCGGCCAGCTCGAACAGAGCGCCGGCTTCCAGATAGTGTCCGGCGGCCTCCGCGGGGGCGTGCTCCGCGAGCGCCTGCGCGAGAGCGGCGAACCGCTCCGCGGCGGCGATGGGGTCGCGCCGCGCGACCAGGCGGGCGTGCTGCGCGATGGCGGCGGCGTCACCGGGGTTGTCGGCCAAGGCCTCGGAGAGGAGCTGCTCCTGCTCGACCGGATCGGCCACCAGCGCGGCGGCGGCAATTTTGAGGTCGGCGCGCTCGGTAGGCTCGCCGGTGCCGGCCGCGCGCGCGCGCAGGGCATCGGCCAGGTCGGGGGCGCGCTGCTGCTCGGCGAGCGACGCGCGCACGGCGAGGAGGGCCGGGTCGCGACGATCGTCCTCCAGCGAGGCGCGCAGCTCGGCCATCGCCTCCGCCACCTTGCCCAGCCGGTGGGCGGCGACGTTCGCGACCACGACGTGCTCGGAGGGTCCGCCCGTCCGCTCGGCGCGCTCGCGGCAGAGGCGCAACACCGCTTCCCAGTCGTTGCGCGCCCGCGCGCGGTGCAGGAGCCCCAACACGCCCACGGGATCCTTCGGGTCCGCCGAATGCAGCTTGCGGAGCGCGTCCTCGTGGAGCGCATCCAGCTCCGCGGCGTGCGGCCGCGCTCCCTCGGCGAACCCGGGCAGGGTGCGTTCGGCCTGGATCTCCTCGACGAGCAGCACCGCGCTCCGGAGGAGCTGCGCCTTCTGGACGTCGTCGCGCACGGCGCCGGCGAAGCGCACCAGGAGACGCGCGCACCCCGGCTTGTCGGCGCGCGCGGTGTCGACCGCCGCCGCGAGCAGCGCGGGGTGGTCGGGAGCGAGCTCCAGCGCGCGGTGGATGCGCCGCGCGGCCTCGGCCGAATCGCTGTTCTGGAGCAGCAGCGCGGCCTGCGCGCGGAGCGACTCGGCGCGCTCCGCCGGCGCGACGAGCAGCGCTTCCTCGCGCTCGTGCAGCGCGAGGACCTTGTCGAGCACGCCCGCCGCCAGGAACATCTGACGGGCGGCCTCCAGCGTCGGTCCGTGCGAAGGGTCGAGCTGGAACGCATTCTGGTAGCAAACCGCGGCGCTGCGCAGATCGCCGAGCCGGTCGCCGTAGACGTGGCCCATCGCGTAGTGCAGCGGAGCGGCGTCCTTCCCGTCACCGAGCGCGGCGACCTCGCGGGTCAGCTCCTCCAGCGCCGCGCCCGCCGCCTTGATCTCTGAGTCGGAAGGTTGACGCGGAACGGTCTCGGTCGCCATCGCGGCGAGACTACAACGGCGTTGCCGGTCGGACGAAGGAACGGCGCCTTTCCCGCCGGCCGCCAGCCGCCCACCGCCAGCCGATGACTCAGGGCAGTCCGGCCCCGCGGCGCGCGGCCTGGTCGATCTCCGGGAGCATCTCCCGGACGGCCGCGATGTCGCGGTGCAGCTCGCGGTCTTCGGACATGTGGGGAACCCGGCTCCGGATCGCGCGGTACGCCGCCTGCACGCCCACACCGGGCCGGAGCGGCAACCGCAGATCGAGCGCCTGGGCGGCGACCAACAGCTCGATGGCGAGCCCGCTGCGCGCGTTCTCGACCACCGTCCGCGCCTTGAGCGCCGCGGTCATCCCCATCGACACGTGGTCCTCGCGTCCGGCAGAGGACGGGATGGTGTCCACGCACGCCGGATGCGCCAGCACCTTGCTCTCGGCGCACAGCGCGGCCGCGGTGACCTGCGCGATCATGAATCCCGAGTTCAGCCCGGAGTCCTGCGCCAGGAAGGGCGGGAGCCCCGACAGCGAGGGGTTCACGAGCTGCTCCACCCGGCGCTCGCTGATCGCCTGGAGCTGCGCGCAGGCGATGGCGAGCAGGTCGAGCGCCTGTGAGACGGGCTGGCCGTGGAAGTTCCCGCCGCTCACCACTTGCTCGCCGGCGAGGTCGGGTTGGCCGTGTCCCTCCGCGAACACCAGCGGGTTGTCGGTCGCCGCATTCGCCTCGACCGAGAGCACCTCGCGCACGAACCGGAGCGCGTCGTTGGCGGCGCCGTGAACCTGCGGCGCGCAGCGCAGCGAGTACGGATCCTGCACCTTGTCGCATTCCGGGCCTTGGTGGCTGCGCTCGATCTCGCTTTCCGCGAGCAGCGCCCGCAGCTCGGCGGCGACTTCCATCTGCCCGCGCTGCCCCCGCACGCGATGAATTGCGGCGAGGAACGGCCGGTGCGAGCCCTTCAGGCCCTCGACGGTCATCGCGCAGGCCACCGAGCCGATCCGTAGCACCTGCTCCGCCTCGAGAAGCGCGAGCGCGCCCACGGCCTCCATCGCCTGCGTGCCGTTCACCAGCGCGAGGCCCTCCTTGGCTTCGAGCACGACCGGCTCGAGCCCTGCGCGCCGCAGCGCTTCCCGCCCCGGCAGGCGCTCGCCGCGGAAGAACGCCTCACCTTCGCCGATCAGCACCAGCGCGAGGTGCGCCAGTGGCGCGAGGTCGCCGCTCGCGCCCACCGAGCCTTTTTCCGGGACGACGGGGATGACGTCCCGCTCGAGCAGCGCGACGAGGAGGTCCAGCGTCCTCTCGCGGATTCCGCTGTAGCCTGCGGCGAGCACGTTGGCGCGGAGGAGCATCAGCGCCCGCACCGCCTGCGCGGGGAGCGGCGTGCCCACTCCGGCGGCGTGCGAATGGATCAGGTTGCGCTGCAGCTTGCGGAGGTCCGGGCGCGCGATGGACACCTCCGCCAGCGTGCCGAATCCGGTATTCACGCCATAGGTCGGGACGCCGCTCTCGGCGATCCGATCGACCAGCCGGCGCGCCGCCCGCACGCGTTCGCGCGCCGCCGCGGCGATCTCGACGTGCGCGCCGCCGGCGGCCGCCTGCGCGACCTGCTCGAGCTTGAGCGAGTTTCCGTCGATGACGATGCGCACGGAGAGCCTTCTACCATTGTCGGGCAGCCGCCGAGTCGACCGGCCGCCGACGCGGATCTCGACGGCGGGTCGCGCGTGCGGCAAGAGCGCAGCGCCGCTCCATCCGGCGGCGGCTGGGCGGCGCCGTGTTTTTCGCTCGCGGACGAGATGTGCTCTGATATGGGCCATGCGGCGTAACTGCGCGGCGGCGGCGGCGGCGGTGGTCCTGCTCTTGGGTGGAGCGGCGGCGCGGGCCGACGACACCACTGCTCCGGTGATCTCGCACGCGCCTGTCTCGCGCGGGGACAAGGGGAAGCAGACGCCGCTCTTCGCCAAGATCACCGACGAGAGCAAGATCTTCCCCCAGGTCTTCTTCCGCTTCGGCGCCGGCAGTCCGTACGAGAAGCCGATCGACATGAAGCAGGTGAGAGGCCAGATGAACCAGTGGGGCGCGAACCTGCCGGCCCCGCCGGG
>JBJMQJ010000433.1:0-9673 GCA_045802765.1 Myxococcales bacterium | reverse complement strand
TTCCGATCTGCCGGCTGGTGACGTGCGAGGTAGCGTCCGTGCAGGTCGCCGGTGGGGAAAATCTGCAGGAGGGAGCTGACCAGGCCCGCGATGACGCCTACCCGGACGAAGAGGGCGGCGTGCTCGCGGTTCCTTCCGCTGAGCAGGTAGAAGGCGCCCACCGCCGCCATCACGAACGCGGCTGTGACCACGGCGGCGCTCATGTTGTGGGGGTACTGCAGAAGCGTCCAGGGATTGAGCAAGACGCCCGCGAAGCTCGTCACTTGGAAGGAGCCGTCGGGCAGCCGCTGGTACGCGACCGGGTGCTGCATCCAGGCGTTCGCCGCGATGATGAAATAGCCGGAAAGCCACGAGCCGAGGAACACCGCGACGCCCGAGAGCCAGTGCAGGCGGGGACCGAGGCGCTTCTCGCCGAAGAGAAAGAGGCCGAGGAAAGCGGACTCGAGGAAGAACGAGAACACGCCCTCCATCACCAGCGGCTGCGCGATCACCCCGCCGGTCAGCCGCGAGAAACGCGACCAGTTGGTGCCGAACTGGAACTCCATCGGGATCCCGCTCACCACGCCCATCACGAAGTTGAGCCCGAAGACCTTGGCCCAGAAACGCGCCGCTTCGCCGTAGACCGCTTCCTTGCGCCGCACCGCCAAGGTTTGCAGCACGACCACGAGCAGGGCGAGCCCCATGGTGAGCTGCGGGAAGAGGTAATGGAAAGTGGCGGTGAAGCCGAAATGCAGGCGGTGGACCAGGTACGCGGCGCTATCCATGGAGCCTCGCGACTGCTTTCTACGCGAGCTGCGGCGAAACGCCGCCAGAGTACCACCGCGGCGAGATCAAAGCGTCCGTCAGGCCACCGGCGCGCTTCGTGGGATGGGGAAGCTCGCTACGTAAGCCTCCGGCCGCGCCGGATCGAACGGCCGCCCCATCACGCGGTGCTGCGCGTACGTCCGCTCCGGCGCGGCGAGCCCCAGCTCGGCGAGGCGCTTCCGCGCGTCCGTCGCGAGGAACACCTCTTCCGCGACGGCGTGGTAGTCGAGGTCACCCTTCACGTATCCCCAGCGCTTGAGCTGCGTCAGGATCCACACCGCCATCGAGTGCCAGGGGAAGGCGGCGAAGACGGCGCGCTCCGGGACGTTGCGCGCGTTGCCGAGGCCGTCGGCGAAGCGGCCGGTCAGCACCTGCTCGACCACCGGCACCGGCTGGTCGAGGTAGCCGGGCCCCGCGATCGCCCGGGCAATCGTCGCCCGGTTGTCCGGCTCCTGGGCGTGGGCCGTCGCGGTCGCGATCGCTCGGAACAGGGCCGCGAAGGTATTCGGATTCTCCTTCACGAAAGCGTCCGACACCGCCACCGCGCAGCACGGGTGTCCGTCCCAGAGATCGTTCGAGAGCGCGTGGATGAACCCGACCCCGTCGTGCACCGCCCGCTGGTTGAACGGCTCCGGCCCGAGATAGCCGTCGATGGTCCCCGACCGCAGCGCAGCCACGAGCCAGGCGGGTGGGACGACGCGGATCTCCACGTCCCGTTCCGGATCGAGCCCGTGCTCCGCCAGGTAATAGCGGAGGAGCAGGTTGTGCATCGAATACTCGAACGGGACCGCGAGCTTCATCCCCCGCCATTGGGCCGGGTCGCGCCTGTTTCTGTGCTTCACGTGAAGGGTGATGGCCTGGCCGTTGCCGCCCTGCAGCGACATCACCCGCATCGGCTCGCGGTGCGAGCCCAGGCCGAGGCTCAAGGCCAGCGGCATGGGGGCGGGCATGTGCGAGGCGTGGCACTGCCCGCCCACGGCCAGATCGCGGACGAGCCCCCACCCGGGCGTCTTCACCAGCACGGCGCGGAGACCCTGCAGGGCGTAGAAGCCCATCGGCTGCGCGAGCAGGAGCGGCGCCGCGCAGGCGATCGGGACGAACCCGATCTTCAGCTCCTTCCTCTCGAGGGTGCCGCGCGCCTCGTGCGCGAGGACCTTGGCGGTGGTGAGCGGAAAGAATGCGTTCACCGCGTCGAGGAGGGAGGTTCCGCCGAGGCCCTGGAACATCCCGCGGCTGCCCACGATCGCGCGCGTGACCGCGGCCTCGACGATGCGGTCGACGAGCCGTTCAGCCGCGCCGGTCACGGCGATCCGCTGTCCAGGCGCAGGCGTTCCGTGCGCGAGGAGAAGAGGGGCGCCGGGAAAGTGCCCACCACGCCGAGGAGACCGCGCTGAGATCGGCGATGCATCGACCGTCCTTCCCGCAGAAAGAGGTCGGATTCACTTCACCGGCGCCCCGCGCTGCGTGGTGCAATCACGATACCAGCGCGACCGGCCTTCCCGCACGAGGAAACGTACGGCGAAGCGCGGCGCTCGACGCGACGAGATCGTCGGATCGCGGCGGCGCGGCGACGGAGTTGTCGGAATCGGCCGTCGCGGGTCCGCGACGCGAAGGCGAGGAACACCATGCCCGAGCCTCGCGCGGCGCGGACCGGCCGAGGGTGACGAGACGGCGACGGACTGGACCTACCAATCGGTCGGATCGGGCCGGTGGAGCGCCAATCGTGTCGGACGTTGCAGGCGTCACCCGAGCAGGTAATGCTGGTGAGACGTCATGAATCCCGCTCGATCCGGTCCGGTCACCGTGGTCTTCGCCTGCGTGCAGAGCGCCGGGAGGTCGCAGATGGCCGCCGCGTTCTTCAACGCGATGGCGGACCCGCGCCGCGCCCGCGCCGTCTCGGCGGGAACCCGCCCGGCGGACTCCGTCCACCCCGAGGTCGTCGGCGCGATGCGCGAGGTGGGCATCGACGTTTCGAAGGCGATGCCCCAGCTCCTCACGCCGGAGTTGGCCAAGGACGTGGCAATGCTCGTCACCATGGGTTGCGGCGACGCCTGCCCGGTCGTTCCGGGAGCGCGCCGCGACGACTGGCCTCTCGAGGATCCGAAGGGGAAGCCACGCTGGCGCATCCGCGAGATCCGCGACGAGATCCGCGACCGCGTCTCGCGCCTGCTCACCGCGGAGGGTTGGGCGAAGGGACGGTGATCGAACGTCGTCGTGAAGATGGGATCACCGTTCTTCGTTCGGTTCTCGCTCGAAGCCGCTGTCTCGCCGGTCCGACTTCTCACCCCTCCAGAGCGCGGCGGGGCCTGCAGCCCCCGCCGCGCAGGGGTGTTGGCCGAACTCGACTGATCGTCCAGCTTGACTTTCCGGACTTCGGGGAGCGTCATCCGCGCGCCGTAGCGCGCTCCGCTACCACGCCGGCGGTGCCCGCGTTGCGCGCTGCGGAGATCACCATGAAGACGCTTGGATGGCTGACGGGCTGTGCGCTCGCGCTCGCGTGCGCACACGAGGGCAAGAGTGTCGTGGGCGAGAGCGACACGAAGACGCAGGGCGCCGTAGCCGGGGATGCGTCCCAGCCGCAGGCGGCTTCAACGGCGGCCGGAATCCGCCCCTTCAACGTCAACGTTCCGGAAAAGGCCCTCGTCGACCTCCGCGGGCGCATCGCGGCGACGCGGTGGCCGGACCGCGAGACCGTGCCCGATCGTTCCCAGGGCGAGCAGTTGGCACGCCTCCAGTCGTTGGTCAATTACTGGGGCACGCAGTACGACTGGCGGAAAGCGGAAGCACAGCTGAATGCGCTCCCGCAGTTCATGACGACGATCGATGGGCTGGACATTCACTTCATCCAGGTCCGTTCTCGTCACAAGAATGCGCTTCCGGTGATCATCACGCACGGTTGGCCGGGCTCCGTGTTCGAGCTCGTCAAAGTCATCGGGCCGCTCACGGATCCAACCGCGCACGGAGGAAGCGCTGAGGACGCTTTCGACGTCGTGATCCCGTCCATACCGGGCTACGGCTTCTCCGGGAAGCCAACCGGCACCGGTTGGGACCCCGACCGCATCGCGCGTGCCTGGGCGGAGTTGATGAAGCGCCTCGGGTATACCCGCTACGTCGCCCAGGGCGGCGACTGGGGCGCCCCCATCTCCAGCGCGATGGCGCGCCAGGCGCCGCCAGGATTGCTCGGCATCCACCTCAACTTGCCGGCGACCATACCGCCGGAGGTGGCCGCGGCGCTCGGCGGCGGACCCGCGCCGGCGGGACTCTCCGAAAAGGAACGCGCGGTGTTCGAAGCGCTCATGACGAACGCGAAGAAGGGGAACTCGGCCTACTTCACGATGATGACCGCGCGGCCGCAGACCGTCGGGTATGGCCTGACGGACTCCCCGGCCGGCCTCGCGGCGTTCATTCTCGTACATCCAGGTTTCGCGCAGTGGAACTACGGCGACGATCCCGGAAAGTCGCCCACCAAAGATAACGTGCTGGACGACGTCACGCTGTACTGGCTGACGAACAGCGCGACCTCGTCAGCGCGGCTGTACTGGGAGAACGGCCCACGAGGCAGCGTCATCGTCGCGGCCGCGCAGAAGACTGCAGACATCTCGCTGCCGGTGGCCATCACGGTCTTTCCGGAGGACGTCTATCGCGCCCCGGAGACATGGGCCCGGCGCGCCTATCGCAACCTGATCTACTTCCACGAGGTCGACAGGGGCGGGCACTTCGCGGCCTGGGAACAGCCGAAGCTCTTCTCTGCGGAGATCCGAGCGGCGTTCAAGTCACTGCGTTCAGCGGATGCAAAGGTAGCGGCACGCTGACTCTGACTGGAGGCGACAAATGTCCGAACACATCAACCATCATCGCCGCCGATTCCTGGGCACCGCGGCAACGACCATTGCTGCAGCATCGCTCGGCGCGATCCGTCCCGCTCGCGCACAGTCCAGCAAGCAAGGACAGGCCGACGAGCCAAAGGCCAAGCCGGGGTCGCACACCTCATTCGGCCCCATCAAGCAGATCGACGCCGGCCTCCTGAATGTTGGTTACGCCGAAGCTGGCCCCGCCGATGGTCCCGTGGCCATTCTTCTGCACGGTTGGCCCTACGACATCCACAGCTATGTCGATGTCGCTCCTTTGCTGGCATCGGCGGGTTACAGGGCCATCGTCCCCTATCTGCGCGGCTACGGCACGACGCGCTTTCTCTCCAGCGAAACGTTCCGCAATGCTCAGCAGTCGGTCGTTGCCCTCGACATCATCGCCTTGATGGATGCTCTCAAGATCAAGAAGGCAATCATCGCCGGTTTCGATTGGGGATCGCGGACGGCCGCCATTCTCGCCGCGCTGTGGCCGGAGCGATGCAAGGCGCTCGTCGCCGTCAGCGGTTACCTGATCACGAACCTCAAGGCGAACCTGCAACCGTTGCCGCCGGCGGCTGAATTGGGGTGGTGGTACCAGTATTACTTCTCCACGGAACGCGGCAGGCTCGGGTACGCGAAGAACCGGCACGACTTCAACAAGCTCATCTGGAAGCAGGCCTCGCCAAAATGGGACTTCGATGATGCCACGTTCGATCGCACCGCAACCTCCTTCGACAACCCGGATCACGTCAGCATCGTCATTCATAATTACCGCTGGCGGCTGAGCCTCGAAAAGGGCGAGCCACGATACAACGCTCTGGAAGAGAAGCTTTTTCAAGCTCCGCCCATCACCGTGGCCGCAATCACCATCGCCAGTGATTTCGATGGACTAGCCGCGGACGGAAAGGGCTATGCCAAGATGTTTTCAGGCAAGTATTCGCACCGGATCCTCGATGGCATCGGCCACAACGTGCCTCAAGAGGCTCCGGACGCTTTTGCCAAAGCCGTCGTCGAAGTTGACGGGTACACTGCATGAGCCTGCTCGCCGCGCTGCTCACCGCCGCCATGGCCGCGTTACCCGTTGAAGGTCAGACGCCTCCTCTCGGAGGGGCGACCCGATGGCTCAATTCGCAGCCACTGACCGCGGCGGATCTGCGCGGAAGGGTCGTCCTGGTCGACTTCGGGACGTATACCTGCATCAACTGGCTCCGCTCTCTCCCCTATGTCCGCGCCTGGGCCGAGAAATACAAGGATCAAGGACTGGTCGTCATCGGCGTTCACACACCGGAGTTCCGATTCGAGAAGGACGTCGACAATGTCCGCCGATCCATCAAGGAGAGGAAGATCGATTTTCCCGTCGCCATCGACAACGACTATGCGATCTGGGACGCCTTCGACAACCAGTACTGGCCGGCGCTCTACGCCATCGATGCGCAAGGGCGGATTCGACACCATCAATTCGGTGAGGGCGAATACGAAAGGTCAGAGAGGATCATTCAGCAACTGCTTGGCGAAGCCGGATTCGGCGGCATCGGTGATCAACTGGCCGCGCTCGACGCCCGTGGTGTTGAAGCCGAGGCGGATTGGGCCGACTTGAAGTCTCCGGAAAACTATCTCGGCCACGAGCGCACAGAGAACTTCGTCTCTCCGGGTCGAGCAGCTCTGAACAAGCCTCGCATCTATGCTGTTCCTGCCCGGGTGAAGCTCAATCAATGGGCCCTTTCCGGCGACTGGACGGTGAAGGGAGACGCCATCGTGCTGAACAAGGCCAACGGGCGGATCGTTTACCGTTTTCACGCCCGCGATCTTCACCTCGTCATGGGACCGGCGACGAGAGGAGCTTCCGTGCGATTTCGCGTGCTCATCGATGGACAGCCGCCGGGCGCTGCACACGGAATCGACGTCGACGACCAAGGCAACGGCACGGTTGCCGAACAGCGCCTGTATCAACTGATCCGACAACAGAACCCCATCGCTGATCGACAGTTCGAGATCGAGTTCCTCGATCGGGGCGTGGAGGCTTTTTCGTTCACGTTCGGCTGATCGGGAGGAATCATGAGCACCGCAACCACCACCTTTCCCACGCAGCGGGAACCGGAACTGCTCGGGCAAACCGTAGTCGTGATCGGCGGCAGCGCCGGCATCGGGTTCGAAACGGCCCGGCGAGCACGGGTTGAGGGAGCCAACGTGATCTGCCGGGCTGACGCGGATCGCATTCAGCACGCGGATACAGTGCAGCTTGCCGCGCGCGCAGAGCATGTAGACGGTCTTCCCGGATACGGCGAGGTGCTCGGCGACTTCCCTGACCGTCAGCAGCGTCCGCAACCTGTCCGCAGAATCCTCGGTAAGCGGCGCGAAAACCTGCGACGGCCTGGAATCTGAGCCGCCATTGCCCTGAGTAGTTACGAGAGGTTGCCAAGCCCTGCTACTCGCTGACGGTAGCTCATTCGACCTTCGAAGCCGCGGGCCGGGGGTTCGACTGCCTCCAGGCGCGCCACTGAAGCACCGCGAGAATCAGCACGAACCAGAAGGCGGTCTTCGAGGCCGAACAGCTCGCCTCAGGCAGGACCGCGTAGAGCGTAGCGACGGGCCCGCGGTCAGCGGACCCGAGGTCGGTGCGCAGACCGCTCCGCCCGTCACCTACGATGCGTCCATGCCGGATGACGGAGCGATGCGCCTGAGCAGTCGTCTCACCTTCGTCACCAAGTTCATCTTTCCCACCGTTTGGCTCCTCGGGTTCTCTGCGGGAACGTTGGCCCTGCTCACACGCTCCGGCGAGCGCGGCATGGCCATCCCCTTCGGGGTCGCAACGATCCTCGGCGCTCTGCTCTTCTCGAAGCTCTGCTTTCCGCTCAAGTCCGTGATTGCGGGTCGGGACGGCATCCTCGTCAGCAACTTCTTCCGCGAGATCGAGATCCCTTATCCGCAGATCGCCAGCATCGATGAGAACAAATGGCTGAACACACGCGTCACGACGATTTGGCTCAAGACTGACTGCGCGTTTGGCCAGCAGCTCAGGTTCCAACCGTACACTCACTTCACGCTTCTCTTTTGGAGGGATCACCCCGCGGTGGTGGAGTTGCGAAGGCGGGTGCAACGTGCGGCTGGATCGCCACGAGGGCCGGAATAGACGGCCTGTCGATCGCATCGTTGGGAGTGGAGGCAATTCTCAACGACGAACCCGAGTCAGGCGATCGGCAATCAGCTCACGGCGGACTGGCCGCTGCGAATGATCGCCGAACGCCCTACGCGCGCCCGCGCCCCCATCGCGCACGAACCCTTGAAGGAGAAAGCATGAAGAACTGTAATGCAGCCGAAAATCGGACCACGAGTCGCATCCTGCTCACCGCGTGCGCCACTGCCCTTGCGCTGGCGTTCGCGGTGGCGCTCCCGCAGCCGGCCTACGCCGACGAGGTCACAGTGCCCCCCGTGCCCGCCAACATCGCGGTGCCAGCGGGGAGCGAGGTGTTCTTCGTCGGTCACGGCGTTGGCACCCAGAACTACGTCTGCCTTCCGTCGGGCAGTGGCGTAGGCTTTGTGCTCTTCACGCCGGAGGCCACTTTGTTCAGCGACGACAGCAAGCAAATCACCACCCACTTCTTCAGCCCCAACCCGTTCGAGAACAACGCGAATCCGGCCGTGAGCGCAGTCGGCCCGATTCGCGCCACCTGGCAGCACTCCCGGGACACGAGCACCGTCTGGGGCCAGGTGAAGCCGGGCAATTCCTCGTCCGACCCCGCTTTCGTCGCGCCCGATGCCATCGCCTGGCTTCTCGTCACGGTCGTCGGAGCCGACAACGGACCCGCCGGCGGTGACGCGCTGACGGAGACCACCTTCATCCAGCGGCTGAACACGTCTGGAGGGGTCGCACCGTCGACGGGCTGTAACTCGGGAACGGATGTCGGCCACCTGGCGTTCGTGCCTTACACGGCCGACTACTTTTTCTACAAGGCCCCTGAACGCCGCGCGGACCACGGCAACTAGGACTTCCGCTCAGAATGGTTGTGGAAGAACCGGACGGCGCAACCGTCCGGTTCTCCGTGCCTGACACCCGAATCGCGCGCTCGATGGTCCGATGATGGCGCAGCGCGCGCGAGGGACTGCACGAGGCGGAGCGCGCGCTGGGATAGAAGGAGCGGACCTGGGGCTCGCGCGGGCGCGCGGTTCCTTCCCGCACGCCCGCGCATCGATCGTCCTAGAACCTGTGCTGCACGCGCCCGTACACGAACCGCCCCACGAAGTCGTAGATCGTCGGGTCGGAGTTGGCCAGCGCCGCGCTGTAGACGTACTGCGGCGCCTGATCGAACACGTTGTTCACCCCCGCCATGAAGATCGTCTTGCCCGCGGCGCTGTTGAGCACATAGCTCGCGTTGAGATCGACCGTGGTGTTGTGGCCCACCTGCCGCCTGAGGACGCCGGGGTTGTCCGTGTTGCACAGGCCGCCCGCGGAGGTCAGGTCCGGCGGCGGCGTGGAGCATTCGTCGAAGGTGCCTACGTAGCGGAGTAGCGCCCCGGCGCTCAGCCCTCCCAGCCCCCAGTTCACGCCGGCGTTGAACTTGTACTCGGGCAGCGGGCCGCCGTACGCCTGACCGCCGAGGTCGTAGTTCCCCTTGGCGTGGACCGTCTGGTTGCCGGTAGCGAGCACCAGCGTCCGGTCGAACTTGTGCAGCCACGTGCCGTCGAAGAGGAGCGCGAAACGGCCCACCGTCGAGGGGATCGAGTAGCGCACGGCGAGGTCGATGCCGTCGGTGCGGAGCTGACCCACGTTCTCGTTCAGATCCGTCACGAAGAGGATTCGGCCCGCCGAGGATCGGGTGATGCGATCGCAGTAGGGCTGGAACGGAGTGCCGCTCGAGCCCGGATAGCAGCCCGCGAGGATGGCGGGGACGCCGACGGTGCCGATCAGGTTGTCGACGAACACGTTGTAGTAGTCGAGGGTGATCGAGAGGTCGCGGACCATCCGCGGCTGGACCACGACGCCGGCGGTGAAGACCTGCGCCGTCTCGGGCTTCAGCGCGCCG
>JBJMQJ010000432.1:0-6458 GCA_045802765.1 Myxococcales bacterium | reverse complement strand
TCGGCGCCCTCGGAAACGTCGCGCGCGGCGCACAGCACCTTGACCGTCTTCCACTCCTCGCGCACCTTGCGCTGCTGCGAATCGATGGCAGACCATGCAGCCAGGCCCGCCAGGAGCCCGAGGCCTACCGCTGCGAACAATGATTTCTTGCGCGAGGGCACGCGGGCTCCCGCTCGCACGCGCGAGCAGGGCAACCGTACGCGCCATGCGGCGCGCGCGCAGTCGGACGGTTGCCCGACCGGGATCAGGGATCGGTCACTTGACCGGGGCTGCCTTCTCCTCGTCGGGCGGGAGCCTCATGGTGCGCAACGCGGAATCGGCCGCCTTTTTCGGCCCCCCCTGATCCGGGAACGTCCGGAGCAGCTCCTTGCGCACCGCGACCGCGTCGTCGACCTGCCCACCCGCGGCCAGGCACTCCACCGCGTGCGCCATGTCCCACGCCGCCCGGGCCGGGTCCGATTGCCTGCGTTGAGCGGATGCCTCGCGGTACAGCGAGGCAGCTCGCGCATAGTCGCCCCCGCGCCTCGCCGCGCTGGCCAGATCCTCGAGGCGATCCGGATTCGGCCGCGCCTCGGCTTCGATGACGCCCGGCCGGCCCAGCATCGCGGGCACCGCTCCGGGCAGAGGCGGCGGTGCATTGCTCAGCGGGATCTGCGAAGGCTCCTGCCGAGAAGACGGAGACGCGGCCACGCCGCCGACCGCGTTCCCTTCGGCCTTCGCGGAAGGCGGAGCCGCGGGCTTCGCGGGAGGCGGAGCCGCGTCGCCCTTCGCGGGAGGCGGAGCCGCGTCGCCCTTCGCGGGAGGCGGAGCCGCGGAGCGCGAGCGGAGCGCGAGGGCATCGCTCGCCGGAGCCTTGGCTGGCGGTGCCGCCTTCTTCTGGAAACGCTCAGCGGAGCTGGCGACGGCGCGATCTTCCTCCCTGGCGGCCGTACCCTGGCCGTCGCGCCGGGGAAGTTTCGCCTTTGCGGGCTGCGCGTTCGTGTCCTTCTTCGCCGCGGCCGGAGCGGGCGGCGGTTCCGCCGAGATGGGTCGTCCGGTCCGCGCATGCTTCCTCTCTGCTGGCGCGGTGCGCTCCTCGGCCGCGGACAGAGCGTGGTCGACCGAGCCGGGCACCGGCGCCCCCGGAGCGCGCACCTGGATCGGCGCGACCTCCTCCCTGGCGGCGGACCGGGGTCCGTGGCTGCTGAGCGAGGAGGTCACTACGACCGCGAGCCCGGCCGCCGCGGCGATCGAGCCGACCACGGCCGCCCGCCGCCACCAACGCGGCCGCGGCCGGTCTCCTGCGCCGCGCATGCGTGCATGTGGATCCAGACGAGCCGCCTGCAAGCCGAGCGGTTTGACGCTCGCGGACACTTCCACCACGGGCCCGGGGGTGCCGTCGGCTTGCATCCCCGCCTCGGCGCGAGCGGCGCGGAGGATCGGCTCGTCGAATCCAGCCGGCGGCTCCTCAGGATCGCGCAGCGGCGCCGCGGCCCTGCGCGCTTCGTCGAGCTGCGCCTTCTCGGCGCGGCAAGAGGCGCAGCCGAGCACGTGCTCTTCCACTTCCGCGGCCCGCGCGGGCGAAAGCTCGCCGTACGCGAGATCGAGAAGCAGGTCCTGGGACTCGGCGCAGTTCATGCTCTCCCCAGCCGCACGCCCGGCGGCGGCGGCTCCGGCTCAGGCTCGGCGTCCTCGGCGGTGACGCCCTGGTCCGCGAGGGCCTTGCGCAGGCCGAGCAGGGCGTAGCGCATCCGGCTCTTCACCGTGTTCTCGTTGGCGGAGACCAGCTCCGCGATCTCCTTGAACGGCAGCCCGGCCTGCTCCCGCAACACGAACACCTCGCGCTGCTCCGGGGGAAGCGCGAGCAGGGCGCGCTGGAGCAGCGGCCGCAGGCGGGCGCTGTCCGCCGCGCGATCCGGCGCCGCGCCATCCGACGGCACCGCGTCGACGAGCGGGCTGCCCTCCTCGCCGTCCTGCGCGTCCAGCGACTCCGCCCGGCGGAACCGCTCCCGCCTGGCGGCGTCGACGCACAGGTTCCGCGCGATCGTGTACAGCCAAGTCTGGAAGCGCGCGCGGTGCTCCCACGCGGCGGACCCCTTCACGATGCGCAGGAACGTCTCCTGCGCCAGGTCCTCGGCTCTGGCGCGATCTCCCAGCATGCGCACGAAGAAGGTGTAGAGGGGGCCGCGATGCCGGCGGAGCAGGCGCTCGAAGGCCCCCGCGTCGCCCTGCTGGAACTCGCCCAGCAGCTCCTCGTCTGTCTTCTCCCGTTCCATCAACGCGCGCCGCGCGGAAACGATCTTACCCCACTCGGGCGCCAATCAACCGCGCCGCGGCGGACGCCGAGCAGTTCCTAGACGATTGCATCACCGAGCACACGGAGGCCACGGAGGTCGGTGGGTTTCAGAAACTGAGCCCACCAATCTCCGTGCTCTCCGTGTGCTCGGTGGTGAAGTTGTTCAGGCGCCGGCTTGGGCGTGGTCGCGCGAGACGCCGTGATGGTTGCGTGCGGGGCGGAAGCCGGTGGCGGTGCGCGGGAGCTTCAGGTCGTTCATCGGACCCTTCGCGCCGCGCATGCAGTGGATGAGCAGCCGGACGGCGCGGGCGTCGAAGTAACCCGCCCGCGCCTCGTCGCAGAGCTGGTCGGCCGCGCCGCGGGCGTTGAACGGCTGCTGGCGGAAGGAGCGGGGCGCGACCAGCGCCGCGAAGGCGCTCGCCACCGAGACGAGGTCGAGCCCCCGCAGCGGCGGCTTGCCCGCCACGCGCGGGTAGCCGAAGCCGGCCCGCGTGTGGTGCAGCAGCGCGAAGTGCACCGCCGGAGCGTCCCCCAGCGAGCTGGCGAGGATGAGCGCGCCGACGATGGGGTGGTCCTCCAGAGTCAGCGCCTCGTTCGGCGTCAGGTGGTCGCGCTTGAACCGGAGCCGCTGCGCGGCGAGCCGCATCCCCACGTCGTGCACGAGCGCGCCGCCCACCAGGCGCGACAGTCCGGGCGCCTCGCCGAGCGCAGCGCGGAAGAGCCGTGCGGAGACGACCGCGGTCCACACGGCGTGCTGGAACCGGACGGGATCCTCCTCGCGCAGCGCTTCCAACTCCTGCCACACGGGGTCGGGGAAGCGCACCTCGCAGAGCGCATCGGCTATCTGGGCGCGGGCGTCGGGCGGACCGGCCAGGTGCTGCAGGGGCGGCGCGTCGAACGATTCCAGCACCGCATCGGAGATTTTCGTCTCGTGCAGCGCGCGCTGCCTGGCATCCCTGGGCGCGCGCCCGGCCACTTCCTTGAGGTATCGGATGTCGGCGATCTCGCCTCTCGAGGCGACCAGCTTGCCGCTCGCCGCGACCAGATCCCGGGTGAGGACGGTGCCTGCCAGCGCGAAGTCGGTCACGCGGACGCCCTCCTGTGGGGGAGGAACGCTAAGGGCGCCCCCTGGGTATGGCGCAAGGCACCAGGGTGGGAGAGGGTCGGCGGCCGTGAGAGTCCGACCGGCGATCGTGACGGGTGCCGGACGTTTGCGCCTTACTCCGCCGCTTCGCCGGTTTCCTCGCTGCCCGCGGGCTGCTCCTCGATCTGCGCCTGCGCCGCTGCCTCGCCGGAAACGCGGCTCTCGCGGATCTCGGCCGCCAGCTCCTCGAGATCGATCGCCTGCCTCCGGTTCAGCACGCGCACCAGGCAGGCCAGCACGCGCTGCGCCGACGCGGCGTCGGACGGGTCGACGCCGATGGCGGCGAGCGTCCCCAGGTCCGCGGGAGACAGCGGCATCGTGGACGACAGCGCGTCGCCGAACCAGCCGGCCGCCTGGGGCTGGTCTTCCGCGGAGGCCATCCAGCCCTGGGATCCGGCGGACGATTCCTCTCCGGCGAGCTCCTGCCGGGCATACTCGTCAGCGCGGGGTTCCTCGGCCGAGCCAGTCTCGGAGTATCCGGATCCGGTCGTCGCCTCGTCGACGTACCCCTGCTCCGACCCGCCTACCTCGAGGTAGGCTTCCTCGGCCGCAGCGCCTTCCGCGTAGACGTCGCCGCCAGGCGCTTCCCCAGCAGACGCGGCGCCTTCTTGCGCACCCTCGCCGTCCAGGGTCCCCGGCTCGGTTTCCTCGCCCGAAGCCACCTCTGACTGCTCGCCGGCGCCGGCGTCGCGTTGCGAAAGCCAGCGTTGCCGCTGCGTGGCCGACTCCTCGGGCTGGGCCGGCCCCGTGTCTTCCTCCATCACGAAAGGCGCCTCCTGCGAGGCGCCGGCTTCCATCTGCCCGGCGTCCGTTTCGGGCGGCGGCTCTTCCGACCAACCCTCCGCCTCGATGGCGACTTCTTCCGCGCCGTCGTAGGAATCCCCTGGCGGCGCCAGCAACGAGTCGCTCCCAGCCGCCGCTTCCTGCTCCGCCGTCTCCAGATCCGCCGCGGCCGCCGCCACGTCCGCCGCCGCCTGGGCCCACGCCGACTCGCCGGTGGCGCCGCCCTCGCCCGCGGCGCGTTCGCGCCACCCCTCGTCCTCCGGAGCCGCCTCGGCAGGCTGCGCGTCCTCCTGCACCGCGGGCGCAGCTTCGCCGGCGGCTGCCAGCGGGTCCGCGATGTCGCTCCACGCATCGGGCGCATCGGTCGCCGCAGCCGCGCCTTCCGCGGAAGTCTCCAGCACGTCGGCGGTCCCCATGATGGCGTCCACCGGGAGCTCGGAGGTCACCGTCCAGCTACCCTCGCCCGGCGCCGGAGCAGCGTCGTCCGTCTCCAGGGCGACGCCTTCGCTCTGCCCTTCGCCCCATCCCGGCACCGCGGTGGAATCCTCGAGCGGCAGGGCCTCGGGAGCGACCGCATCTTGCGCCGGTTGCGTATCGGCGCCGCTCTCGAGCCCTTCCACCGCCTCCACGCTCTGCTCCCCCTGGGTATGCGCGGCGATCGGTTCCAGCCCTTCCATCGGCGCGTCGGCGGGCAGATCCTCGCCGCCAAGGCCGACCGCTTCCATCGATTCGGCCGCTCCGTTTCCCACCGCGTCGGCCGCCTCGGCACCGGGCGCGACCTGCATCACCGGCGGAGGAGGCCGCGGCGGCTCCACGCGCCTGGAGAACCCAGGCGTGGGCGTCCCGGCCGGCGGCACTGGCGACATCGGCGTCACCGGCGTGGGCTTCGATCCGGGGCCCCTCGCCGCGCCGTCGACGAACGGGCGCGATCCGGCGGGCAGCGGCTGCACGCCGTGCGCGGGGGTCTCCCCCGAGTAGTGCTGCTGGATGGCGGCGATGACGTCGCTGTCGCCGGCCAGCATGGGCTTGATGCGCTTGCCGGTATGGAACGCGAGCTGGTCCACCGCGGAGAGATCGGTGGGATCGCTCATGGCGATGGTGATCACCTCGCTGCGGCCGGACCCGGTCACCTCGTACGCGAAGACGTGCAGCCGTTCCGCGACCGAGCGGGAAACCGTCTTCACCGCGCGTGGATCGATCGTCACCTCGGACAGCTTCACGGCGGGCATGGCCAGGTGCTGGCTGAGCGCGGCGACCATCCGGTCCTCGCTGCAGAAACCCTTCTGCACGAGGATGGCTCCGAGCTTCCCGCCCCACTGCTTCTGGTGCCCCAGCGCGCTCTGCAGCTGGTGCTCGTCGATCACCTTCAGCTCGGTGAGGAGCTGCCCGAGTCGCTTGCGCGGCGGCATTCCCGATCTCCGTTTCAGCGCTTCACGCGCGAGAGGTACTCCTCGCGCGAGAAGACGCCCTTCTCGATGAGCAGCTCGACCATCGCCTTGAGCGCCGCCACCGAGCGCCGCTGCGTCTCTTCCACGCCGCGCAGCACCTCCAGCGCGCTCGCCCGCGCCGGCTTGGCATCCTGCGCGGCGGGCGCCCTGGGCTGCTCCTTCTTGCCCTCGACCGTCACCACCGAATCGCCGCTGTTGTTGACGATCTTCATCGAGGACTCGTCGCCGTCCAGGTCCTCGCCGCGGTACCAGCGCGCAATCGCGCCGCGGATGGCGGAAGCGCCCGCCAGCTGCGCCTCGATCCGGCAGCCGGTGAGCGATCGGAGGTGGTCGGTGACCATCACGTTGCCGGGATCGCTCATGGCGACCACCAGCGTGCGGCCCTCGTCCTTCACCCCCAGCGGCACCAGGTTGAACTCCTCAGCCGTCTCGGCGGACACCTGTGCGACGGCCGTCTTGTCCGCGTCGCCTGCGAGATCGGCGCGAGCGATGCCCGTCTGCTTCGACAGCGCGCGGACCAGCACTTCCTCGGTGATGAACTCCATCCGGACCAGGATGTCGCCGAGCTTGCCGCCCCACTGCGATTGTTCCGCGAGGGCTGCCTTGAGTTGGAGATCGGTGATCACGCCTGCCTTGACGAGCAGGTCGCCGATCCGGATCCGCATGCCGCCATCCTAGGGCAGCGCCAGAGGGCACGGCAACTTAGCGCCGGACGTTTGCCGGAACGCATTTCGCCATGACTGCCGTCTGAAAAGCGCAGCGCCGCCCTGTCCGCGGCGACTGCCGCCGTCAGTCGACTTCGACGACC
>JBJMQJ010000431.1:0-7919 GCA_045802765.1 Myxococcales bacterium | reverse complement strand
GCGGTCCTCGTTTCGCATAGTCCACTGGTGGACCTCGGCCTCGCGCACGCTTCCGGCGTACCCACTACCGAGTGGACCATCGACGGGGGGCGCGCATGAAGGCACGGTGGGTGGGCGCAGTGGAGAGAGCGCCTTGGGCGCTGGCGGCGGTCGCCTCGCTCGGCGCGACGCTCCTCGTCCCCAGCGCGCTCGGGCTCCTCGCGCCTCCGGAATGGCTGGATGCCGCCGTGGCCCTGGGCGACCGGCGGCTCGCGCTGGCGCTCCTCTCGCTGTTCGCCTTCGGCACCGCGGTATTCCGGCTTTCCTTCCACCGGCGCCGTTCCGCGGAAGACGACCTCGATGCCGACCTGGGGCGCAGCGCGTCCGCCCAAGCGAACGGCGGCGGCGCGGGACATTCCGCCAGGGAGGCCATCGTTCCAGGGGAAGCCAGGAGCTACTTGCGCTGAAAGTGGGAGACGACGTGGCCGATGCAGATTCCCGTTCAGTGCGACGCGCCGCGGGAGCTGCGCTGCGCGGCCTTCGCCGGCGCGGGACGCAGCTCCACCGCGTGGGGACCGCCGCGCGAGGCGAGCCGCTCCGCCCCGGCCTCGCCGTGGAAGCGTTCCTCGCCGCGATGCAGGCCAGGTTCGAGCTGTCGCAGGAGTCCGCCGCGCGCCAACTCGGGCCTGCGCTGGCTGACTGGCGCGACGCGGTCGGCTGCGCCGATCCCATCCTCGTCCCCGCGAATGCGCAGGGCCCGTCGGCCGAGACCGCGCTGGTCCCGATACCGATTCCGTCCTGGTGTGCCTGGCTGGTCGATTCCGGCGTCTTGCGGCTGGACGGTCCGCCGGTCATCCAGGGGCCCCGGGTGGTGCAGCCTGCGTGGCTGGTCGTCATCCGCGAGGTCGAGTTGTCCGCGATCGAGTGCTTCCCGATCGTGCTCGCGGCGCGCTTCGGTTCCGGCGCGGCTTCGCTCCAGGTGCACCTCGCGCTCTCGCCGCCGTTCCTTTCCCAGGAGTGGCGCGGATCGGTCTGCTTGCGGGCAGCTGCCCACCGCGTCGACCGCGGTCAACCGGCGGTCCGTCTCTGGTTGGGCGCGCCCGCCTCCCCGGGTGCTCCGGCTCCGACCGACGGGCGGCGCGGCGAGTCCGTCGTCACATGGGCGGTCGATCCCGTCGGGGCGCCGTCCGATGCCACGGGGCGCACCGACTGGCCTTCTGGTTGGCCGCGCTGGGTGGTGCTGCGCGCGCTGGAAGGACGCGAGCCGCAGGCCGTCTGGGATCTGACGGCGCTCTGGCGCGCGCGGCTGGGGACCGCGCCGGAGGCTTCGTCGGGCGGAGCCGACCCGGCAGCCCCTGGGAACATGCGCCTGGCGGTCGACATCGGGAGCACGTCCACGGTGGTCGTCGAGGAAGACAGCGCCGTGTCCGGTTCGGTCGGGGGCAAGCTCCTCTGCGAATCCCCTCGCCGCAGCGTGCTCTCGGGCTTCCGCCGTCTCGCCGGCGACGCAAGGACCGCGCACCGCCATGGATGCTCGGAGCAGCTCCTCGCGCCAGGCGGCCAGCTCCCGACGGTGCTCGCCGCGGCCACCCCTGACGCGCTCGCCACGCTGCTGGCCGGAGACGCGGCCGGAGCGGCCGATCAGGTCTGGCTGCCCCAGGCTCCGCCCGATGCCCAGGGTGACGCACCGGACGAGTGGGTGCGGGCGGACCGCTTCAAGTCGCCCGAGCTGCTCGCGCTCTCCGACTGGCTCACGGAGCTTCCTGGCGAGAGTGCGCTGGACCGCGCCCGCGTGAGCCGCCGGCTGCTCGAGAGCTATGGCTACCTCCTCGGACGCGCCCTCGCCGCCGCGCACGGCGCTCCGCTGGTCACGCCCGACGGCGGGCGTTGGCGGTTGCGTTGGCCGAGCCTCGGATCGGCCGAGGCGGTGATGACACATCCGCACGGCGCCTGGAGCACGCACGGCGCGGAGCCGTTCGGCCGCGTCTTCGAAGGGGTCGGCCGCGAGCTGTGCCGCGGCCTGCGGGCAGCGTGGCGGAGCGCAGAGCACCGGATGGTTCCCGACCCTGCGGCAGCGAACGCCGCCCGCGACCAACCGCAGGACGGCCGCCATCCGATCGAAGCGTTCGTCGACTTCGGCGGGTTGACGTTGCAGATCACGGTGCGCGTGCCGACCGCGGCGGGCCGACCTGCGCCGTTCATCGGCGGCTCCTCGATGAGCTACCTCCTCGGCGGGGAGCGGCTGATCGACTCCGCCGCATACGCCGCGGCCGATCGGGACGCTCCCGCGGCGCTACGCGAGGTCTATCGGGCGACGGCGCGAAGGTGGCGCCTGCTCATCTCGCGCGGCGGCCACCTCGAGCCGCCCGAGTCGGGCCTGGCGGAGGCGGTCCGGAATACGATCCTCGACGCCGTCTTCGCGCTCGTCCGCAGGCAGGTGGAAGGCACGTTGCGACGCGCGTCGCCCGATCTGACGGCGTTGCGAGGGGCCGGTGTCAGGCTGTACGTCCTCGGCGAGGGCTGGAAGCTCGCTGCCTTGGACGCTCCCGACGAGCATCGCGAGGACGCGATGTTGCGCCACCTCACCGCGTGGCTCGCGCGGCGTCCGCTGTTGCCCGACGCGTCGTTGCAGCTTCAGCGGATGACCAAGCGCCGCCTGTGCGAGGGCGCCCTCCGCGTCCGTTCGGAGACGGCGGTGGAGGAAGAGGCGCTCGAGCTGCAGGGGGTCGACTCGAACGCCGCGGGTGACCTTTGGAAGCGCTGGTTCGGCGTCGTCGAACCCGATGGACCGGCGGCGCTGGATCTGGTCCCGGCTCGCGACGATCCCTGGTGGCGGCTCCTCACCGGCGACGCCGGCCGCGAGGGCTCTCTCCTGCGCGTCGAGCAGTGGTTCAGCGTTCCGGAGTCACCGTTCCGAACGGGGCTCGCCGGAGGGAGGCTGGCCTACGACGGCCGCCGCTCCGTTCTCAAGCAATGGCTCGACGTCTCGGGCCCCTCGCTCGTGGCCCTGCGCATCCACGCCGCCCTGGCGCAGCGCAGCTCGTAGTCCGGAAGCGAGGTCCGCTCAGCGTTCGTCCTTGACGCTACTCTCCCGCTCCCCCTTGCGTGACGATTTCCCGGCGCCGCGGCCGGTCAGGCGGCGCGGCGGTGGCGCCGGACGGGGCGGGCGGGGCGGCGTCCGGCGGCGCGACGCGGCCTGCGGGACGCGAGCCGTTCCGGCTTCTTGCGCGCGGGGGCGGCCGTTTCGTCGGGACGCCGCTCGATCTCGGCGATGAGCTCACGGAGGATCTGGACCATCCGCCTGCGCTGCGCGCGATCGCTGGCGCTCCAGGTCGTCTTGTCCGCCCGCTTGTGCGCCAGCTTGTACTTGAGGCCGGCCATCTCGGTCGTGTAGCTGTTCGCGTCGAGCTTGGTGACGATCTGGTGGCCGAGGATGTACCAGCTGTATGCCGTGCCTATGGGGGCGCCCGAGCCCTCCGGCGCCCGCCCCCGCCTCCGCTTGACGACCGAGTACTGGAACTCCCATTTGTCCGGGGTGACCTTCTTCTCGGTCCAGTCGCCGGCGTCGTAGCGCCACTTGTGGCCGCGACCGATCTTCATGCCGGTGTACCGCTTGCCCTCGTGTTCCTTGAATTGGTCGTACGCCGTCGTCGCCATGGCACGAACGTAAGGACGGCGGATCCTCGATCGCAATTCGGCCTCTCCGCCGACCTTGCCTTCTGGCCCTGCAGGCGGTGCGGCGGTCGCATGTCCGGTGAAACGCACGAGGAGCCCCGGCCGCGACGAGTGAATAGCTTGCGATTCCTGCTGCGGGCATGGTGCGTCTTTGCAGCAAGGCGGTATCCGGATGACTCGACCCCGCCCCGGCGGGCCCTTCGGCGGCGACGCCCGCAATCGCCTCGCGGCGGACGTGATCGTGGCGAACGCGCCCGACCCCGTCTTCGTTTCCGATCTGCGCGGCAAGATCCTCGAAGCGAACGAAGCGGTCTCGCACTTGCTCGGGCTCCGGCGGGACGAGGTCCTGGAGCAATCCCTCTCGCGCTTCCTCAGCGCCGAGGAAACCCAGGAGTTCGTGGCCGCCGTCCGCGAGGTCGTCGAGCGCGGCGTGACGCGGAACGTCCGGCTCAACCCCGGCAGCGCCTCGGGCGAATACATCCCGACTGCGTTGAACGCCTCCGCCTTGCGGGACGCATCCGGCCAAGCCATCGGCGTCATCGGGATCCTGCGCGACATGCGGGAGCTCGACAAAGCGCGGGCGTACGCCGAGAGCTTGATCAAGAACGCTCCCGACCCCGTCTTCGTGAGCGATCTGCGAGGCAAGATCCTGCAGGCGAACGATGCGGTGTTCGCCTTGCTGGGATTCCGTCCCGACGAGGTCATCGAGCAGTCCTTGTCGCGCATCATCTCGGCCGAGGAGACCCGCGAGTTCATCGCCGCCCTGCGCGAAGTCGTCGAGCGCGGGGTGACGCGCAACGTCCGGCTGAATCCCCGCAGCGCCTCGGGCGAGGTCATCCCGACGACGCTCAATGCCTCGGCGCTCAGGGACGTCGACGGGACGGTCATCGGCGCGATCGGCATCCTGCGCGACATGCGGGAGTACGAGCGGGTGTTGCGCGATCTGCAGGAATCCCGGCGCGAGCTTCGCGAGGCGGACAGGGCCAAGGACCAGTTCCTGGCGATCGTGTCGCACGAGCTCCGCACGCCGCTCACGGCGATGCTCGGCTGGGCACGGCTGCTGCGCACCGGAGTCCCGGACGCGCCCCGCTCGGCTCGCGGGCTCGAGGTGATCGAGCGCAACACGAAGCTCCTGGCGCAGCTGATCGAGGACCTGCTCGACGTGTCGCGCATCGTCGCCGGCAAGCTTCGCCTCGAGCGGCGGCCGGTGGATCCGGTCGCCGTCGTCGAATCGGCCATCGAGGCCGTCCAAGGCATGGCGGACGCGAAGGAGATCGAGATCGAATCGGTCCTCGATCCCGACGCGGGTCCGGTCCTCGCCGATCCCGACCGGCTCCAGCAGGTCGTCTGGAACCTGCTCTCCAATGCCATCAAGTTCAGCCCGCCGCATGGCCGCGTGAGGATCCGGCTGGAGCACACCAGCTCGGCCGCGCGGATCACCGTCTCCGATACGGGCCTCGGGATCAAACCGGAGCTTCTCCCCCAGGTCTTCGATCGATTCCGGCAGGGCGAGCGCGGCGCGGGCGGGCTGGGACTCGGGCTGGCGATCGTCCGCCACATCGTCGAGCTCCATGAGGGATCGGTGCGCGCCCAGAGCGCCGGGGAGGGACGAGGCGCGACGTTCACGGTCGAGCTGCCGATCCTGAGCGAAGCGACCGAGGCCGCGAGGAGCGGGCTCCACCGCCCCGACGGGTCGGTCACACCGGGGTTGACCGCGCTCAAGGGGCTGCGGGTCCTCGTCGTCGACGACGAGGCGGATGCTCGCGAGATGCTCAGCATGATCCTGGAAGAGGCTGGCGCCGAGGTGACGGCCGCCGCTTGCGCCGACGAAGCGGTCGCGGCCTTCGAGCGATTCCGCCCGGGCGTCGTCGTCAGCGATATCGGGATGCCGAACGGCGACGGCTACAGCCTGATCCGGAGGCTGCGCGTCCTCGAGGGAGATCGCGCGGGATCGGTGCCCGCCATCGCCCTGACGGCGTACGCGCGCCAGGAGGATCGCACCCAGGCGCTCGGGTGCGGCTTTCAGGCCCACCTGCCCAAGCCCATCGAGCCCGGCGAGCTGACGGCGATCATCGCGGAGCTCATCGCGGGCGCCTGAGCTTGGCGCCCCTACTTGAACACGAGGTGCGCCACGGCGGATTCGACGTCCCAGTAGATGATGGCGACCGCCGTCACGTCGAACGCGGCGTGCGCGCACATCAGCATCCAGAGCTGGCCGGTGACGGCGAAGATGGTCCCGAAGACGAGCCCGGTGATCGTCGCTTGTTCCGCGCCGGCGAGCCCCTGGTCGGAGTAATGGGCCAGCCCGAACAACGCGGCCGTGAGCAGCACGATGAACGATCTTGCCCACCGGCCGCCGCCGAAAAGCTTTCCGAAGCGCTCGAACAGATACCCGCGGAAGAGCGTCTCTTCTCCGAACCCCGCGCCGACGATCACCGCAAAGAGGATGGCGGGGAGCGCGGCGCGATTTCCGGCCAGGTAGTGATAGGTCCGATTGACGGGATCGGCGCCGAGCAGGGGCATCACGACGATCTTCATCACCAGCTTGAACGCCGCGCCGAAGAGGATGCCGAGGGCCAGATCTCCCGTCCAGCTCTCCGGCCGCACATAGCCGATCTCGCGCCAGGGCGTGCGCGACAACCGGGCCCAGACGAGCACCAGGACCGCGCTCAAGGGCGCGACGACCAGGTTGCCCGCGGCAATCACCAGGAACGCGGCGATCCCGAGCGGCCCGAATCCACGCAGGCCAGCCGCGACGCGGTCGCTCGTCACGCCCGCTGCCGCCTCGCGCGCCGCCGCAGCCAGACGACCGCCGCGATCGCGCAGGCCGCCAGCACGACGATCCAGGCTACCGTGTCGTAGCGCGCGAAAAGCGTCACGAGCTCCATCTCGTTCTTCGCCAGCAATACGCCCGCGCCGAGGAGCAGCACGTTCCAGAGGACCGCCGAGATGCCGCCGTAGAGCAGCACCTTCCAGAGCGGGATCCCCGCGGCGCCCGCCGCGAGAAAGAAGAAGGCGCGGATGCCGGGAAGGAAGCGGTTCGCCACCAGCAGCAGCCCGCCCCAGCGGCGGTAGGCCCGCTCGAACCGTTCGAGCCGGGCCCGATCGAGCCGTCCAACCGCGGCGCGGTCATCCAGGCGCGCGCCGACCCAACGGCCGAGGCGCCAGTCGAAGGCGGTGCCGGCCAGCGCTCCGACCGACAGCGCGCAGAACAACACGGTCCAGGAGAGTCCGCCGTGCGTCGCGTACCAGCCGCCGAGCACGGCGACCGCGTCGCCTGGAACGGGCGGGAAGACGTATTCGAGGAAGCTCGCCAGGAACAGCACCAAAGGAGCCGCTGGCCCGGCCTTGGCGAGGACGGTATCCAGCCGGCGGACGAGATCCGCGGCATCCAGGCTCGCCATGACTGGTCCCAAGGCGGAACAGTCTAGCAGAGCACCCATCACCCGCCGCCAAGTAGCTCCCGCCACGGCGCGAGCAAATGGAACGTGCTGCTGACGCCCATGCGGACGTAGAGACCGAGGACGAGGCAGACGGCCAGGACGAACAGCTCCATCTCGACGAGCTCCCTGACGATCGAGATGCCGAGCACTCCGCGGACGACGTAGCCCACCGGTCCCGCGAGCTGCCGCCGCGCTTCCACGATGTCCGGGAGCGTGCTCCTGAAGAAACGAATGACGTTGAAGGCGATGAGCAGCCACACCAGGGCGGACCCGAGCAGCCGGCCGGCGAGCGGATTGCCGAACCGGCGCACGCAGAACGCGGTGGCGGCCAGCAAAGCAAGCTGAGTGACGGTCAGCAGCAGACCGGTGACCAGCCGATCCCGCACCAACTGGCGGATGTACGCGCGAACGAAATCTCGCGCGTACGCCCGCGCGCTCCAGCCGCCGGCGAAGAGAACGACGACACGGGATAGCCAGGCGAGCATGCTCTCCAGTCTACCGCCCGCCGCCCGGACGCGAGCGTGGTCGCAGATGGGGGCATGTCGGCGGGCGTAGGCGGCGATCGGGGGATTCTTCGGTCTGGCGCTGTGCGGTTGCGGGACTCTCGTTCCCAGGCGCGGACGCGTGTCGATCTCGGGGACTTTCGTTCGACGTGGAGGTAGAGCCAGGGTTCGAAACCCGGTCCACACCGTACGGGAGCCCGGCTGCCAACCAAGGAGGCGACGATGCGGTTCATGGTGATCGTGAAGGCCAACAAGGACTCGGAGGCGGGCGTCCTTCCAGACGAGAAGATTCTCGCCGCGATGGGGAAGTTCAACGAAG
>JBJMQJ010000430.1:0-11348 GCA_045802765.1 Myxococcales bacterium | reverse complement strand
TCGAGCTGCTCGACTTCTCCCGTCCCGCCCGCTAGCCTCGAGCAGGACTAAAACCGTTTCGCAGAGGGCGCGGAGGAGAGGGAGAGCGCACAGATCCAAGTTCTAAAAACCGAAAATCTCCTCCGCGAACTCCCCTTCCTCCGCGCCCTCTGCGTGAAACGATTTAGTCAGAGGACATTGGAGGCGAGTTCGGCGAGGGCGCTGCGTTCGCCCTTCGTGAGGGTGATGTGCCCCGCCAGGCGCTCGTTGCGGAACTTGTTCACCACGTGGATCAGGCCGTTGTTGGTCGAGTCCACGTACGGGTTGTCGATCTGGTAGGGGTCGCCGGTCAGCACGATCTTCGTGTTGTCGCCGACGCGCGTGATGATCGTCTTCACTTCGTGCGGCGTCAGGTTCTGCGCCTCGTCGACGATGATGTACTGGTTGGGGATGCTGCGGCCACGGATGTAGGTGAGCGGCTCGATGGCGATGAGACCCAGGTCGACCAGCTCCTTGTAGCTGCGGCCGGCTTTCTTGTCGGCGCGCGAGAGCCCCATGAGGAATTCGACGTTGTCGTAGATGGGCTGCATCCAGGGATTCAGCTTCTCCTCGACGCTTCCGGGGAGGTAGCCGATGTCCTTGCCCAGGGGAAACACCGGACGCGAGACGAGCATCTTCTGGAAGACCTGCTCCTCCATGGTCTTCTGCAGCCCCGCCGCGATGGCGAGCAGCGTCTTTCCCGTGCCCGCCTTGCCGACGATGGTCACCAGCTTGATCTCGTCGTTCAAGAGCAGGTCGAGCGCGAAGCTCTGCTCCTTGTTGCGCGGGCGCAGCCCCCAGGCGCCCTCCTTGAGCGACTTGAGCAGCGGCACGAACTTGCCTTTGGCGGCGTTGTACTTGGCCAGCGCGGTGTGGCTGGCGGCGTCGCGATCCTTGAGCAGCGCGAACTCGTTGGGGCAGACCGTGCCGGCGATCGCCTCCGGGAGGGGGAGCTCGCCGTGCGCGTAGAAGGAATCGATGTCGCTGCGCGAGGCCTCCACCTCGCGCACGCCCATGTAGACCTCGGGATTTTCGATCTTGTCGTTTCGATAATCCTCGCTGGGCAATCCGAGCGCGTCCGCCCGGATGCGCAAATTGACGTCCTTGCTGACGAAGACGCAGCGCAGGTTGGGCTCGCGGTCCTTGATGTCCGAGGCCAGCGCCAGGATGCGGTTGTCGGCCAGGTGGCCGTTCATCAGCTCGCGCGGAAGCTCCTTCTGGGTGAAGAGCACCCGCAGCGTGCCGCCGCCTTCCAGCGGAACTCCTTCGGTGAGCGAGCCCTTCTCGGACCGGAAGGCGTCGAGGTCGCGCGAGACCTGCCGGGCGTTTCGCCCCAGCTCGGAGAGGTCGCGCTTGAACTTGTCGATCTCCTCCACCACGTAGATGGGGATGATGACGTTGTTGTCCTTGAACTTGTACAGCGCGCTCGGATCGTGGAGCAGGACGTTGGTGTCGAGGACGTAGTTCTTTCTCAACGAGGGCTCCCGGGCGGCGCGACGACCCTTCCCGGGGAGCGTAGATCGGGAGGGTCCGGAAACGAAGCCCGAAATCGTCCTCAAGCCGCTGCCTTTCCGGGGCCGGACTCGACGCGATTCCGCCCGGTTTGCTTGGCCCGGTACAGCGCCCGGTCGGCGGTGGTGAGCAGCTCGTCGGGGGTCTGACCCCCGCCGGGCCAGGTGGCGACGCCGACGCTGACGGTGACGCGGAGCGAGCCCTGCTCGCTGGCGTGCGCCGTCCCCTCGACCGCCGCCCGCAGCCGCTCCGCGATGGCTCGCGCGCCTGCCGCATCGGTCTCGGGCAGGACCACCGCCAGCTCCTCGCCGCCGTAGCGCGCCACCAGGTCGGTCTCGCGCGCCTGCGCGCGCGCCACCGCCGCCACGCCGCGCAGGACGGCATCGCCCGCCGGATGGCCGTGCGTGTCGTTCACCTTCTTGAAATGGTCCACGTCGAGCAGGAGCAGCGAGAGCGGCCGGCGGTAGCGCTGCGCTTCGCGGACGCGCGCCAGGAGCTGCGCGCTCAAGGTGCGGCGGTTCATCAGGCCGGTGAGGCCGTCGGTGGTGGCGAGCCGCTCGGCCTGCTCGAACAGGCGCGTGCGGACGAGCGCGGCCGCGGCCTGGAGCGCCAGCATGCACAGCTCGGCCTGCGCAGCGTCGGGCAGCCCGTCGCGGCGGCGCGTGCCGCACACCAGCGACCCCACGGTCGCCTCGCCGGCGCGCAGCGGAAAGATCTTCAGCGAACCGAGTCCGCGCACCGCGGTGGCCGAGTCGAAGATGACGACCCGGTCCATCGCCTGCAGCTCGCGCCCCGGCAGCGGGGCTCCCAATCGCACCACGTTGGCGACGAGACCCGGGTTGTCCGCGAAGGTGAGACCCGCGAGCGGTCCGGAGCCGTCGCCCGCGACCGACTGGACGCGGTGTCGCGGCCGCCCTCCGGGTCGCGCCGGCTCCTCGACCAGGGTGACCGCGCACAGGTCGAGCGCGCCCATCTCACGGGCCTGCGCGACCGCGGAGTCCGCCGCCTGCGCCACGGTCGTCGTGCGGTTCAGCTCCTCGAGGGCGCGGAAGAACCGGGCCTTCTCTTCCTTCTCGCTGCGCACCGCGGCGAGCAGGCGTTCCCCTTCCATGGCGCGCACCACTTCGGACGCCAGCGAGGTGAGCACCTGCTCTTCGGTCGGCCCGAAGGGGGCCTCGCGATCGGCGACCAGCGCGCCGAGGACGCGCTCCTGCCGGTCGCGCAGCGGCACGCCGCAGAAGGAATGCGCCGGCGCGGGCCCTTCGTAGTGCGAGAGCGCGGGGCCGTCGCGCTGCAGCAGGACCGGCCTCCCCGCGGCGAGCACGGCGCCCAGCGCGCCCTCCCGCGTGGGCAGCGGGCCGCGGAAGAGACGGTCGCTGCTGGAGATCGAGTCGCGCAGGCGGATCGTCGCGCCGTCGGGCGAGAGCAGGAACACCGCGACCGTGTGCGGCTGCAGCGCGGCGGCGGCGACCGAGAGCGCCCCCCGGACGGATTCCTCGATCTCCGAGACGGCGGCGAGGAGCTGCCGCTCTGGATCGGTCGGGGCGGTGGCGACGAGGCGGAACTCGCGCGCGCTGCGCTCGGCGTCCGCCACGCGGCGGCGGACGGCTCCCTCCTCGGCGGTCCGCGCCGCGCGCAGGCGGGCGGCGAGCACACCGTGATAGAGCGCGGCGAAGACCGCGGTGAAGCCGGCATGCGCGGCGAGCAGCGGCCACCGCGCCGGCAGGGCGTCCTCGGCGAGGAAGAGCCCCGCGTCGAGGCCCAGCAGCCACCCCACCGCGGGCAGCGCGAACCGGAGCGGGAGCGCCAGCGCGTAGCCCGCGGCGAGCAGGTAGACGAGAGGGTAGAGGGGGCTCGACAGACCACCCCCGAGCTGCGCCAGCGCCAGCGCGCCCACCGCCGACAGCGCGCACGACTCGACCGTCCAGCGCGCGGGCGCCCGCGCTCCGCTCAGCTTGCGCGTCGCTTGCCGCGCCGCGGCCCACACACCGGCGGCGACCAGCAGGGCCCACGAGGCGATGCGCGCGGGACCGGGCGCGGCGGTCGCGGCGAACGCGCCGCGCACCAGCAGGACGGCGAGCGAGAGGACCGCGGCAGGCATCGCGGCCTTGTTCGCCCAACGTCGCGCCCGCCTGGTCCAGTGCTCCGCCATTCGCGTGCCTCACTCGAACTTGACGAGCACCTCGTCGGGACGGACGAAGCCGAGCTGTTCGCGGGCTTCCTTCTCCAGGACGCGCGGCGCGATCGGGGACGACAGCGCCCGTATCCGGCGCTCCAGCCGCGCGTTCTCCGAGCGGAGCGCCTGGTTCGCCGCTTCTTGCCTGGCGATGTCCTGATCGAGCCTCCGCAGGAGGCGCACCCCGCGCGGGTCGCCCAGCGCCGCCGCCGCGATGGCGAGCGAGGCGACCGCGGCTCCGGCCACCAGCGCCCGCGGTCCACGAACGAACGTCGGGAAGTCCATCGCCGGGCAGCGTTCCATGCACCACCGCGCCCAGCAAGAAAACCACCCCCACACCTCCCCACCTGCCGCGATCCCGACTACAAACATTTCACGCGGACGGCGCGCTGGAAAAGGAGGGCGCGGAGGAGCTTGTTTTCGAGCACAAGGTTCCCCTGCGCTCTCCGTTTCCTCCCCATCTCTGCGTGAAACGCTTTGGTCCACGACCGCGGACGGAGGATCAGCGGGATTCGAAGGATTGTTCCAGCTCGTCCATGAGGAGGTCGTAGACGCGGCCGGAGACCTTCTCGAGGAACTCCTCGCCGTCGGGCATCTCGTCCTTGCCCGCGGCGTCGTGGCCGCGGCTGCGGGTGCGCTTCGCGGTGTGGATGCCGCCTCCGCCGGGCGCGCCCTCGCCGTCCGGAAGCCGGAAGTCTGGCGTGGGGCGGCTCAGGTTGAGCGTCTCCATCGCAGGCGTCGTCCCGTAGCTGTGCTCCGCGTGCAGCGCCTCGGTTTCCGCGGTGCGCACGTCCAGGTTCTTGCGGCCCTTCTGCAGCACGTGCGTCAGCTCGTGGGCGAGCAGCTTCTGCCCTTCCATGCTGCCAGGGCTGAACTTCCCGGGCGCGAAGAAGATGTGGTCCTTGACCGTCACCGCCTCGGCGGCGTAGCGGCTGGTGATCTGGGCCGCGCCTGGCCCTATGTGCACGCGGACTCCGGTGAAGTCGCCGCCGAGGAACTGCTCCATCCGTGCCTGGGTGAGCGCGTCGAGGCGGCGCGGTTCGTCCATCGCAGAGCCGAGCCGCACCTGCTCCGGCCGCAGCTTGCCGTCGGTGCCGTCGCCGCCGGTCGCGGCGCGGTAGAGGTGCAGCAGCTCGCCGAAGCGCGCCTTGCGGGCGTTGTGCGCGACCGCCGCCGTGGCGCGGCCGAGCGACCCGACCGTCTCCAGGCCTTGCTTGCCTTCCCCGAGCGCCTCGTCGGCGGTCTTCAGCCCGCCGTGGGCCTCCTTCGCGCGCTCGTCCACCCAGCCGGCCGCCGATCCGACCTTTTGCGCGAACCCTGCCGCGGAGCCGAGGTGCAGGCGGACGAGGAACGCCTCCGCGCCATCGGCGAGGCCGTGTACCCTCTCGGCGGCGTGCTCGACCACGTTCAGGCCGTGCATGCCCGTCTCGGCATAGTGCATCGCCTTGCCGAGCAGGCCGGCCCCTGCGTGCGCCACGTGCGCGACGCCTTCCGCGAAGTCCTCCACCCTCTGGAACACCCGCGCGAAGAAACCGCCTGTCGCCCGGCGCGGCTCAGCGCCGGGCCGCTCGCGCGCGGGCTGCTCGCCCCCGGGCTGCTCGTGTCCGCCGCGCGAGCCGTGGCCGCGGTGACGGTTGCTGCGCGCCGCGCCCTCCGCGGGAAGGAACGGTCCAAAGACTTCCGAGAACAGCTTCACGCCCTCGCCCGACCCGATCCACGTGTCGATCGCGGCAGGATCGACCTCCTGCTCCTCGTGCTCGGCACGCTCGCCGCGATGCGCCGCGCCGTCGGCGAAGACGCGCCCGTCATCGATGCCGCGGAGCACTTCGTCGACCAGGTCTCCTTGCGGGCGCCGTCCGCGGCGCCCGCCGGGGCGATTGCGCGCACCTCGGGGCTCCTCGCCGCCGCGCGGTCTATCCACGGCGGCGTCCTTCGCTTCGAGGCCGCTCAGGCCGGAAACGAAGCGGCGGAAATGGACCCGGATCTGCAGAAGGTGCTCGTGCAGGTCGGCTGCCTTGCCCGCCAGCGCCCCGTCGTGCGAGGCCGCGCGCGCGGCTTCCTTCACCATGGCCGCCGTGTGCGCGCTCAGCTCCTCGACGGCGCGGATGCGCTCCGCCGCCTCGGCTCCCTTGCCGTGCTCGAGCAACGACTTGACCGCCTTCACCGCGGTGCCGACGGCGCCACCGAAGTGCGCCACGGCCACCGCGGCCTCTTCCACCGACGCATGCGCATCGGAGTGCGAGATGGACCCGTGGACGTGGGCGCCGTCGGCCTCGCCGGCGAGCGGACCGCGCAGGTGCTCGCGCTGCGCCGCCTCGGAGTGGCCGAGCTGGACGTCTTTCTCGTCCCGTTGCGCATCCCGGTGGTGCTTCTCGACGTGCCGGTGCGCCGCGAGATGCAGCGCCTCTTCCAATAGCTCGCGCCCTTCGTGCAATCCCTTCTTCCCACCCGCCGCGGCCTGCAACGCGCCGTGCAGCTTGTCGTGGCCCTTGTCCCCGGACTCGTGGACCTGGTCAGCGAAATGGCCGACGGCGGAACGGTCGCCGAACAGATCCCCCAGCGTACCGGCGATCCGGGAGACCTCCGCGAGTCCGTGCTCCACCTTGTGGCCGGCCGCGATTCCGCGCCGGAGCTTCCCTTCGACGGCGCCGAGCTTCCCGTCGAGCTTGCGCCCCGTCCGCAGGGCCTTCTTGCGCAGCGTGTCCAGCCTCGCGAGCCCGTGTTCGGCCGCCTTTCGCGCGCCGCCCGCCGCCGCAGGCGCCGCGGCGCGTCTGTGCTCCGGCTTTCCGCCGCCGTGCAGCGCCTTCTCCAGCTTGGCGATGCTCTCGTCGATGAGCCGGTCCTGCGTGCCGTCGGCGAGGAAGTCGCGGGCGCCGCGGTCCCGCATGTACTTCGCCTGCAAGGACCGCAGCTCCGCCTTCGCCGCGCTGGCCTCGACCAGGACCTTCTCGACATGCGGCCTTGCATCCTCGTCGCCGATCGCGCCGGCGAAGGCGATCACCTTGCCTTGCACCGCGGAGATGGCGCGCGTGTTGCGGTAGACGTCCGGGTGGGTCTGTTCGGAGATGCCCCGGCCGCTCACCGCGACATGCCTGCCGAGGTCCTTCCCGCCGGCGATGGCCGAGTGCACCGAGACGCGCGCCTTCTGCTGCCACTCCTCGTAGAAGGCGATCTCCTTCTCGTACTTGTCGTTTCCAGCCGCGAGCCGCTTCGCCTCGCCGATGCGCTTCGCAATCTCGTCGACCTGCGTGCCCAGGCCCATCAGCTCGAGGCTCGCCGCCTGCGTCAGACCCTTGTCGGTCAGCTCGTGGACCTTGCGCAGCTGCTTCGCCGAATCGACCTCGAACCGCTGGACGCGCGACGAGACGCCGCCGATCGCGTCCCAAGCGTGCTTCATGCGCTTCGAGCGCTCCTCGTCGGACTCGCGCGCCGCGTGAGCAGGTTCGGCCTGGGCACCGTGCTGGAGGTGCTCCGGCTGCGGAGCGTCGTCGATCCGCCTGCCGCGCTTCCGAGCGCCCTCGGCGCGCACGCCCGGAATGTGCTCGAGCCCGCCCTCGACCGTGCCCACGCGCTCGTTGAAGTCGCGCGTGAATCCGATCCCTTCCTCGAGATAGCCGTGGGCCTTCTCCGCTCGATCGGCGACGTGGGAGAGATACGCGCCCAGCTCACTGTCCTTGCCGAGCATGCCGGCGCCTTGACGCGCGAGCGCCGCCGCCTTCTCGAGCCCTCCCTCGACGTGGCCCGCGTACTGGAGGCCCTTTCCGACGGTGCCGTGGATCTTCTTCAGGCCGTCGTGCACGCCCTGGGCGACCTCGAGGCCCTGCCGCTTCAGCTTCTTGCCGCGGGCGAGCGCCTTCTCCAGCGCGCCGCGGGGCTCGTGGTGCCGCGGGACGCGCCCATGGTCCTCGAGGTGGACATGGCGCGGCGCGCGTAGCGCCTCGTGCAGCTCGGGATGGCGGAGCCGGTGGCGCGCCAGCTTGTCCTTCGCGACCGCCTCGATGCCCTCCCGTTTCCCCTCGCGAGCTGCCTCGCGCGCCATCCGCCGTTCGTACGCCTTTTTCGGATCCTTCACGCCGGCGTAGCCAAGCCCCTTGTCGAGGTACCCGCGGTAACGCTGCAGGCCCTCCGAAGCGCCGTGCCCCATCTCCAGCGCCCGCTTCAGCCGATGGTCGCCTTCCCCTGCGTAGTCCCCCGCCTTGGCGATGAGATGGCCGAGCGCATTGTCGCCGGCGACTCCCGCCACCTCGGGCGCGAGCTGGTGGATGAGCGAGAGCCCTCCTTCGAGCCGGTCGCCCATCGAGAGCGCCTTGTCGAGGTAGCCCTGCGCCTTGGCGGCCTTCCCGGAGACCAGGATTCCGCCTCGCACTCCCTTCGAGACCACCTTCTCCAGTCCGCTGACGGCGCGCCGCACGGAGCGCTTCGCCATCAGCTTCTCCAGCCCGCCCAGGGGCCGCTCGAGGTGGCTTCCCTCGATGGTCAGCCTCTCCAGCTTGGACAGCTGCCTGCCTTGCAGGATCTTCCGCGCGCCCTTCAGGCCCTTGAGGCGTCCCAGCGCTTTGAGGGCGCCGGGATCGAAGGAGTCGAGCGCGCCGCCCGCCCCGGCCTTGAGCGCGCCCTTGAGGCTGCTGCCGCTCGCCAGGGCCGACGCCGCGCCGGTCAGCGCGCCGATCCCCATGCCCGCAAGCGGTCCCAGCTTGAGGAACGGCAGCGCGCCGGCCAGCGCGCCGGTGCCGGCGGCGAGCAGCACGCGCTTCCAGTCCTTCCCCTCGCTGATGGCCTGGATGGCGCCGATGGCGCCACCGACGATGCTCTTCACCACCACGCCGCCCGGCACGAATGTGGCCGCGAGCGACAAGCCGGTGACGAGCAACTGGCCCGCCGGGCTCTGCAGGAATCCCGCGGTCGCGCGGTAGGCCTTCTGGACGCCGTGCCAGGCTGCGCCCGCGGTGTGCTTCGTCTTCTCCCAGATGCCTTGCAGCCCGCCGGCCTTGTGGATTCCCTGCATGGCGAGCCCGACGGGCGAATACCTCGCGGCGGTCTTCAACATCGAGACGCCGAACCGGACGCCCTAGCCGATGCCGCCGGCGATCCCGGTGCGGTGGAGCGCATCGAGACCGGTATGCACCGCGCGCTCGCCCAGCCGGCCGACTCGCCGCGCCGCCTCGCCTGCTCGCTGCATCTCCGCCGCGCCGAGCTGCGTGACGCGGCCGACTCCGGCGTGCGCCACCTCGCGGACGGTCCTCGTGCTCTTCGAGTACGCCCGCTGCGCCGCCTCGGCGATCTGGGAAGATTCGTGGCTCGCGAACCGGGTTGCGCGGTGGAGCTGGCGCGAGGCGAAGCTCCCTCCCTTGTCGACGGCGCGGCCGACCTCGAGGCCGACCCTGCCGGCGGCGCCGCGCACGGTGGCGGCGACGCGCTGGCCGCCATCGAGCGCCTTGTGCCCGAGATCGCTCATCCCGCGGCGCGCCGCCGCGCCGGTGGCCTTGGCGAGCCCGCCTGCCGTGCGCGCCACGTCGTCGGCGGTGTGCGCGACCGCCGCCGTCGCCTTGTGGAAGGCATCGCCTGCCGCGTGCTTGAGCCGGCCGAACAGTCCGAAGTGCGGCCGGTGCCCCTGGGCGCGGAGCTGCTCGAAGAGCTGCACGCTGCCGAGCAGCGGGTGCGCGCCGCGCGATTGGAGGAAGTGCGAGGCGAGATGCGCGACGGGGAGCCCGTGCGATCGCTGGGCTCCTTGCAGCAGGTGGTACAACGCCCCGCCCGGCGCGACGTGGGCGGCGAAGTCGCCGCGGCCATGCGCGTGGAACGCGTCCGCGAGAGCGCGGCGGGGCGGGTGCGCACCGTCGTGCGCGTGTAGCCGCGCCTTGGCGCGCGCGGCGATCTGGCGGCGGCGATCCTCGGCGCGCAGCGCGATCTGCTCGAGCGGCGAGTCCCGTGGCGCACTCTTCAGCGTGCCGATCAGCTCGTGCAGCTCGCGCGCCCGTCCTTGGGTTGGCTCTTTCGCGGGTTGCCCCGCCAAGGCCCCGCCAAACATGCCGTGCTCCCGCAGCGCAGACAGTCCGCCGGCAGGAGGCGCGCCAAAAGCGCCCGAGTGCGCGCCGGCGATCGCCTGGCGAACGGCCGACAGGCCGTGCAGTCCCGGAGCGCCCAAGGCGCGACCGAGGGAAGCTTGCGTCTGGGAGCGTCCGATGTCGGCGGCGAGCTGGCTGGCGGACGAGTCGCGCAGCAGCCTCTCGATCCCCGGATGCAGTCGCCGCAGCATCTGCAGCTGCTGCTCCCCCAGCGCCATCGCGGAGGGCTGGGGAAGCGCGCCGCGCTCGTGTAGCGCCCGCGCCCCGGCCGCCCTCTGCGCCTCGCCCGCGAGGCGCGCCAGCGCCGCCCTCCGCTCCTCGAGCAGCGCCCGGAACGGCTTCAGGGTGGCTGCGCTCCCCCGGGCGGCGGCGACGTCGCCCATCCGCGCGAGAAGCGCACCCACCTCGCGGGCCCCTTTCGACAGCTCGGAGGCGCTCCGCTTTCCCTGCAGCCGCGCCAGGATCCCGTCCATCCGCGCCAGGTGGCCGCGCAGCTCGCCGGCGCGCGGATCGGTCAGGGTCCGGTGACCGGCGGTGGCGAGGCTGCCCAGCGTCTTCTCGAATCGCTGCGCCACGCCGACGCGGAGGTGTCGCTCGCGCTCGATCGTCGCGTCCAGCCGCGGCGAGCTCGCGCGCAGCAAGCCGCGCGGCGCGAGCAGCTCCGGCAGCGTCACCACCACGGGCGCGAGCGCGACGGACGGACCGCTCGCCGGCCGCGCTCGCACGCCACGCAGGTAATCGTCGCGCAGCCGGGCGCAGCGTTCCCGAGCGCGGTCGCGCTCATCCTCGGCGGCACGAATCCGCTCGCGCTGCTCGGGAGGCACTCCGCCGGCGGCGCGGGCCCGGGAGAGGGCGGCCGTGGCGCGATCGACGGCGGGCTTGCGCTCCGCGAGGACGCGGGCCAACTCGTCGCGGTGCGGGCCAGGAAGCGCGGCGAGCTCGTGCGCGAGGTGGCCCCAGGAAGCGGCGCACTCGTCCAGATCGGCGGAGACGTCGAACGCGGAAACGCGGCGCTCGAGGGAATCGAGCCGCTGCTCGATCCGCTCGAGCTGCTCGGGCCGCGTGCCGCGGCGCAGCAGGTCCGTGCGGGCCGCGCTCAGCGCCCTCCGCAGCGCGCCGGCCGCCTCCGCCCAGGGCTGCAAGAGCGGGCCCAATCCGCTGCGCCGGCGCTCTTCCTCGACCCGCCGATCCAGCTCGCCGACCTGCAGCGACGCCTGCATCATCGACCGATGCAGCGCCTCCGGCTCCGGCCGGCTCGTCGGCTGATTCGACAAGGGCGCCCCTCGTGCCGGCCGTCAGGCCGCAGGCCACGATAGGATACCTGAGCGCAAGGCGACCTGGCAAGGGCTCCCGCAGGGCTCAGCGGCCGCCGCTCAGGTAGGAAAGGATGAGCGCGCGCTCCTCGGGACTCAGGTGCACGCGCTTCATCTTCTCCATCTCGTCGAGCGCAGCCTGCCACTGCTCCGGGGTGTACGTCGACGGCGCGTACTCCGAATGGCACGAGGTGCATTTCGAGAGGTACATGCGGCGCGCGTCGGACATCGGCCCGCGCGGCTGCGAGCCGCCGCACGCGGCTG
>JBJMQJ010000429.1:0-12820 GCA_045802765.1 Myxococcales bacterium | reverse complement strand
GCTTGCGGCAGCGGTTGCGGCGAACCCTGAGCCGGCGAGCTTCATCAACGTGCGACGGGAATGACGGGAGTCGGGTTGGGGCACGACGGCCTCCGTGGGAAGATCTGTCCCCATTATGCCTCGCCGCGGCCGCTGCGGGACGACCACCGGGCTTCGGGTGTAGCATCCCCGCGTTCGATATCCTGCACGGGGGACGATCATGACTCGGCGAACACTCACGATGGTGGTGGCCGGCGCCGCCGCAGTGCTGGCGGGCGTCTGGGCAACGGGATCGCTCAGGGCGCAGCAGCCCGGGTTCAAGAGGGTCGAGCTGCAGAAGCACGACCTCGGTGTTCCGGGTCGCGAGGTGGTGCAGGCCCGCGCCGAATTCGAGACCGGCGCCGCCGTCGGCAAACACACCCATCCCGGCGAGGAGTTCGGCTATCTCCTCGAAGGCACGCTCGAGCTGGAAGTAGCGGGAAAACCGAAGACCACGCTGAAGGCGGGCGACGCCTTCTTCGTGCCAGCCGAGACCATCCATGCCGCAAAGAACGTGGGCGGCGCGAAGGCGGCGGTGCTCGCGACCTACGTGGTCGAGAAGGGGAAGCCGCTCTCCACCATGGTGAAGGAGACGGCGGCGACTACGCCCGCGCCGAAGTAGCATAGCGGCCGCGGGGCCCCTGCCAAGGCCCTCGTAACCCGCGTGGTTCGAAGGGCAAGCTGCTCGCCACCCGGCGCCGGACTACGGACCTGGGAGACCCAGCGTCCATCCGATTCGGAGCAACCAGGTGCGCGGCTGCGCGACGAGCTGCCGGTGCCCATACGAGGTGAGCAGGTCCACCGCGTCTGCCTCACCCCGCCGGCCCAGGCGCGCTGCATGGATCATCTTGTTCTCGAGCACGTAGGCGATCGCGTTCGCCACCTCGGTGGGCGACCGGAGTTGGTGCGCGTGGTAGCGGTCGGCAAACACTCTCCCGCGGCGCTCGAGGATACGGTTCACGGCCTTCGCGATGCGCACGGACAGGCCCTTAATGCCGCGAGCGAGGGCGACTGCATCGTCCGCCTCGACGATGAGGTGTAGATGGTTCGATTGGACGGAGAAATGCGTCACGCGGAAGCTTTTGCGCTCGCAGCCGTTGCCGATGCATGAGGCCACGACAGCGAAGCACGCTCGCGTTCGGAGGCGCGCCGCCTCGTCGCACACGCGCGCCGTCACGTGGACGGGGTGCCGCGCCGCGAGCGCCGGCCTGCGGACGTGCGGTACGCCTGCCCCGGGCTTCTTCGGCCGTCCGGCACCGGGTCGGTAGCCGCCGCGACCCCGGTACTTCAACTCGAACCCCAGTTGCTTCGTCGCCCGCCGTCCCATTGAATTCAGCATAGATCGCCGCCCTGACATCCGAACGCGGTGCCAGCAACGGATGCATTTGCGTAATCGATTGGGTGTCAGCTCCGTAGACTCCGAGCACGAATGCGAGAGGTCATGCAGGCGGGGCTGAAGCTCGATTGCTTCCATCCCGGGATGGAGCTCGGATCTAGGCGTGATCTGATTCCTGTGGCGTTCTGTTGCGGTTAGCCGACTCCGCGACGGGACGCACTGACCGACACAGCGTGTGTCGGAAATTCCGATGGCGTCGTTACGAGCGTCCACCGTCTCGCCGGCGCTAACGCGGTCAGTCCTTGTGGATGCAGGGCCGGCGGACTCGAATTCCCTGCTGTTCTTGGTCCGTGCAAGGCCTGCCAGCATGCGCTCCCGGAGGCGCTGCTTTTCGTTCGCGGCGCTTCTTCTCGGGTGCGCGTCATCCGCCGCGCTTCTTCAGCGCCTGCTCGCGGATCTGGGACAGCGTCGTGTTGGGCGTGATCACTTCCTCGGAGAGGCGTAGCTCGATGAGCGCCGGGCGGCCGGCGGCGAGAGCGCGGTCGAACGCGGGAGCGAACTGCTCGGTGGTCTCGACCAGCTCGCCGGAAGCGCCGAAGGAGCGGGCGTAGGCGGCGAAGTCGGGGTTCACGAGGTTCGTGCCGTGCACGCGGCCCGGGTAATGCCGCTCCTGGTGCATGCGGATGGTGCCGTACGCGCCATTGTTCACGAGCAGCACGACGATGGGCAGGTCGTGCTGGACCGCGGTCGCGAGCTCCTGGCCGGTCATGAGGAAGTCGCCGTCGCCGGCGAACGCCACCACGATGCGGTCGGGATGCAGCGCCTTCGCGGCGACGGCGGCGGGGACGCCGTACCCCATCGCTCCGCTGGTCGGCGCCACCTGGGACTTGAACCGGCGATACCGGTAGAACCTGTGCGCCCAGGTGGAGAAGTTGCCCGCGCCGTTGGTCACGATGGCGTCGGACGGCAGCCGCTCGCGCAAGTGGCCGACGATCTCCGCCATCTGCAGCGGACCGGGGACGCGCACCGGCGCGTTCCAAGCCACGTACTCGGCGCGCGCCGCTGCCGTCTCGCTCGCCCACGGCGCGGCGGCGCGAGGGCGCAGCTGTGCCAGCGCGGCGGCAAGCTCCGGCATGCCGGTATTGATGGGCAGATCGGCCGCGTAGACTCGCCCCAGCTCCTCGGCGCCCGCGTGGGCGTGCACCAGCGTCTGCCGCGGCACGGGGACCTCGAACAGCGTGTACCCGCTGGTCGTCATCTCGCCCAGGCGCGGACCTACCACCAGCGCCAGATCCGCCTCTCGGACGCGCCGCGCGAGCTTCGGGTTGATGCCGATGCCTACGTCGCCGGAGTACTGCGGATGATCGTTGTCGAATAGATCCTGGAACCGCCACGCGCAGGCGACGGGCAGCTGCCAGGCTTCCGCGAACCGGCGGAAGTCGGCGCATGCCTCGGCGGTCCAGCCGCTGCCGCCGAGGATGGCGATCGGCGATCGCGCGCCGGCGAGCAGCGCCCCCAGCCGCGCGATCTGCTCGGCAGCGGGCGCCGCCGCCACCCGCTGGTAGCGCGGAGCGCCTTTCGCCTCGGCTTGCTCGGTCAGCATGTCCTCGGGCAGCGCCAGCACCACCGGACCCGGGCGGCCCGAGGTCGCCGCGTGGAAGGCGTGGCTCACGTACTCCGGAACGCGGCTCGCATCGTCGATCTGCGCCACCCACTTGGCGAGGTGGCCGAACATGCGGCGGTAGTCGATCTCCTGGAACGCCTCGCGGTCGGCGAAGGCGCGCGGCACCTGGCCGACGAGCAGGACGAGCGGCGTGGAATCCTGCGAGGCGGTGTGGACGCCGATGGACGCGTTCGTCGCGCCCGGTCCGCGCGTGACGAGCGCGATGCCGGGCCTTCCGGTGAGCTTGCCGTACGCGTCGGCCATGTTCGATGCGCCGCTCTCGTGCCGGCAGACGACGAGGCGGATGCGGTCGCGCGCGTCGTACAGCCCGTCCAGCACCGCGAGATGGCTCTCGCCCGGGACGCAGAAGACGTGGTCCACGCCCTGGACGAGCAGGCTCCGCACCAGGATCTGCCCGCCGCTTCCCGTCAGTGTCTCTGCGCGTCCCATGCCGTCACTTGTACGTCTTCGCGTCGGCGGCGACGCGGGCCGGATCGAACTGGTTGACCTCGTCGATCAGCTCGTTGGTGACGATTTGGCTGCCCGGCACCTTGGCCGCGATGACCTTCCATTTGAGCAGGAAGTCCTGGTAGGCGTCGAAATCCTTCACCGAGCTCTCGCCCCAGCGCTTCACGCCGCCCGCCTCGAGCTTCCAGTGCTCGGCGCGGGCGAGCAGCGTCTTCACGTCGTCGCGCACCGCCTGCTCGTCGCTCTTCCCGCTCGGCTTCGTCTGGGGATAGACCTCGTAGAGGATCTTCACCGCCGCCTCGGGGTTCGCCATCGCGAATACGGTGCCCATCGCGTACCCCTTCACCAGCGCGACGGCCTGCGCACGGTCCTTCTGCAGCGTGTCCTGCAGGGCAAGGAAGCCGTTCGACGGGAAGCGCGCGACGGGGCCGGAGTCGAGCATCCTCAGGGCGACTCCCGCGCTGTCGACCAGCGCGTACTGCGTGTCGTAGAGCGAGAGCGCCGCAACCTGCTCGCCACGGAGGAGCGCGGCCGCTTGCGCCGCCTCTCCCACCACCACGATCTGCGCGTCCTTCTCCGGGTCGAGCCCGTTCATCGCGAGCAAGCCGCGCGCGACCGGCACGCCGCCCGATCCCATCGAGGCGACGCCGATCTTCTTGCCCTTCAGGTCCTTGATCGATCGCACCGGGCTGTCCTTCGGGACGGCGATTCCGTAGATGTTTCCCTGGTAGGCCGTGTAGAAGATCTTCGCCTTGACCCCTTGCTGGATCGCCGTGGGCAGCGGCTCGATCGAGGGGAGCGAGTAGGGTAGGTCGCCCGTCGCCACCAGCTTCACGCAGTCCGTCGACCCTGCGACGGGGACGAGCTGCACCTTGATGCCGGCGGGCGCATACCACCCCTTCTTCATGGCGATGGCGAACGGCGCCGCCGCCGAGGTGATGGTGCGCGCGCAGAACCCGACCTTGACCACCGACTCGGCGGCGCGCGCAGCCGAAGCGGAAGCGGCGAGCGCGGCGAGGATCGCGAGGATCGTCTTCATAGGCCACCTCTCAGGGGAGCGCCGTTGACCGAGGCCTTCTGCGAAGGGTCCCAGAACAGGACGCGCCGGCGGACCGACACCAGCGCGGCGTTGAGCAGGAGCCCCAGGATCGCCAGGATGAAGAGGATGGCGAACTCGCCCGCTACGTCCATGCTGAAGTTCCTGCTCTGGATGAGCATGCCGAGGCCGGCCTCGGCGCCGACGAACTCGGCGACGATGGCACCGACGAGCGAGAACACCATCGCCACCTCCAGCCCTGCCATGATGAAGGGCAGGGCGGAGGGGAGGCGCAGCATGCGGAAGATCTGCAGCTCGCTCGCCGCCAGCGAGCGCATCAGATCGACCCGGTCCTCGTCCGCCGATCGAAGCCCGACGATCGTGTTCACCAGGAGAGGGAAGAAGGCGATGAGCGCGGCGCTGACCACCTTGGAGGTGAGCCCCAGCCCGAACCAGACCACCACCAGCGGGGCGAGGGCGACCTTCGGCATCGATTGGAACATCACGATGTACGGGTAGAGGAAGTACTCGGTGCGCGGGCTCGCCGCGATCGCCGTCCCGACGACGAAGGCGACGATCGAGCCGAGAAGGAAGCCGAGCAGCGTCTCGGCGAGCGTGATCCAGAGGTGCTGCAGGTAGATCCCGCTCACCGCGCCCCGGTACAGCGCCGCGGCCACCTGCGAGGGCGGCGGGAGGATGAACGCGGGGATCCGCAGCGCGCGGACCGCGCCCTCCCAGACCGCGAGGGAGGCGATGAGCAGCAGGACGCGCAGCGCCGCGTTGCGTAGGCCGTTCACGCGTCGACTCCGCCCTTCGAGCTGAAATGCGCGCGGATGCGCCGGACGATGCCGCCGAACTCGGGCGCCGCGAGCAGGTCGAGCGAACGGGGTCGCGGGATCGGCACCGGGACCTCCTCGACGATGTGCCCCGGGCGCGGCGTCATGATCAGCACGCGGTCGGCGAGGAAGACGGCCTCCGCGATGGAGTGGGTGATGAACAAGACGGTCTCGCGGCATTCCAGCCAGATGCGTTGCAGCTCCAGGTTCAGGTTCTCGCGCGTCATCGCGTCGAGCGCGCCGAAGGGTTCGTCCATGAGGAGCATGGCAGGGTTGTGGATCAGGCCTCGGGTGATGGCCACCCGTTGCTGCATACCGCCGGACAGCTCCCACGGATAGCGGTGCTCGAATCCTCGCAGCCCCACCAGCGCGAGAAGCTCGAGCGCGCGCGAGCGGTTGCCGTCGCGGCCGAGCCGCTGCACGTCGACGGGAAGCAGGACGTTGTCGAGCACGGTCCGCCAGGGGAAGAGCACCGGCGATTGAAAGACGACGCCGATGTCGCGCCGCGGCCCGGTGATCGGCAGGCTGCGCAGGTTGACCTCTCCGCGCGTGGCGGGGAGCAGGCCCGCCAGGATCTTCAAGAGCGTCGACTTCCCGCACCCGGACGGCCCGACGACGGCGACGAACTCGCCCTCGCCCACGGTGAAGTCGATCCCGTCGAGGGCCAGCACGGTGCCGCGCGGCGTCCCGTACTCCTTGCGCAGGCCCTTCACGTGGATCGCCTCGGCGGAGCGGGCCATCGCGCCTCCCCGACTGTACTTTATCACCCCAGCCGCCGCCGTATTCGGCGGCGCTGCGCTTTGCGGCGAGACCCGCCGCCGCCGTATCCGGCGGCGCTGCGCTTTGCGGCGCGGGCAGGAGCCGCGCGCGGTAGACTGAGGGACATGGACGGACGCGAGCGTGCGCTGGAGGAAGCGTTCGACGGGCAGGCGGCGCGCTTCGAGCGCGCGCCCGTGCAGACCGACCCCGTGGCGCTCGCCCGGATGGTGGAGTTCGCCGCCTTGGCCGCCGATTCGCGCGTGCTCGATGCCGGCTGTGGCCCCGGTCTGGTCGCCGAGGCGTTCCTCGCCGCCGGGCACCGCGTGCACGGCGTCGACCTGGCGGGCGAGATGGTGCGCCGCGCGCGCGAGCGCTGCGCCCGGTTCGGCGGCCGCGCGCGGTTCGAGCAGGGCGCGGTGTCGGGATTCGCCCCCGACGAGCTTTTCGATGCCGCCGTGTCGCGGTTCGTCGTCCACCACGCGTCGGATCCGGTGGCGTTCCTCCGCGCGAAGACCCAGCGCGTCCGCCCCGGCGGAGTCGTCGTGGCGAGCGACCACGTCACCGATCCGGACGGTCCCCCGGCGCGCTGGCACCAGGACATCGAGCGCGCCCGCGACCGCACGCACGAGAGGAACCTCACGCCCGGCGAGCTGGCCGACGCCTTCGGCCGCGCCGGGCTCGTAGACGTCCAACTGGCGGAGGACGGGTTCGAGCTGGATTTCGACGAATGGTTCGACCGAGGCACCCCGGGGCTGCCGAAGGCCGAGGTGCGCGCGCGTGTGCTCGCCGGCCGCGCGCGCGGGTTCGACGCGCGCGCGCGGCCCGACGGAGGCATCACCATCCGGTGCATCCGCGTGCTGGTGCGCGGGGTCCGCTGACCCCGGTCCGCCCGCCGCGGGTCAGCCCGTCACTCTCCGACGCACTCGTACCTGGGGCACGAGGTCGTCAGCTTGAGCATCATGAGCTGCGTGCGCTTCTGGTTTTCCTCGACGTCGGCCCTGTAGCGGCAGACCCACTCGGGCAGGTGCGTTCCGGTGATCACCTCGCGCTTGCAGACGAGATCGTTGTTGCCGTCCGAGCGCGGCGAGGCGCCGATCTCGGTGCTGGCGACCGCGAGCCCATTCATCGCATCGTGATGGGTGCTCGCCATCACGAGCTCGCCGTCCGTGCCGTGGCCCACCAGGAGCGGAGGAGCGCTGTCGTCGCGCGCGGACGCGCGCTCACCAGCGGGCCCGCGCTGCGCCACCGGCTCCGCTACCGCGGCGACCTTGCTCCGCCCCGCGCAGGCGCAGATCAACACGGCAAATCCGAGCAGGAAGTTTCTGGCCATGAGGTCCTCCTACGCGCGCAGCCGCGTTTGGCCATGCAGGCTATCGCGTTCCGGGCGTCTCCGGGTAGTCCCGTCGGGACGCCGGCGCCCCACCGTGTCCCAGGCGCGACAGAAGCCACGCCCGCGCGGGCGCCGCGGAGACGCCGAGCTTCTCCAACCCGGGGAGCACGACCTCCTCCAGGGTCCGGACGAAGATCTCGCGCTTGCGCGCCCGCGGGAGCACGCCGTGACGGAGGAGGTCGTCGGCTCCGGCCTCGGTGGCGGAGAAGAGCCCATCCTCGACGCTTCCTTCGAGCATCGCGGGGATCGAGGAGGACAGGAAGGACACGTCGCGGACCGCCGCCTCGCGCGCGAGGTGCGCCCACCCCATCCGGCCGTGCATCACCTCGTCCTTGGCGATCTCGTGGACGACCCTGCGGACGCGACGCTCGGCCGCGGCGGCCAGCAGAGTCGCCAGCGTGGCCACGCTCTCCGTTTCCGTGATGCAGCAGGCCGCGACCAGCTCGTAGAGCACGGCGTCGCGCGCGCCGAAGCTCCGCGGCGCGATGCTGGCGTCCAGCGGAGATCCGCCAGCCGGCGCGCCGTAGGTGGCGGCCAGCTCGGCGCAGAGCGCCGCATGGCGATCTTCGTCCGCGGCGGCGCGCCGCAACAGGCCGGTCACGGGCGAGCCGGGATCGAACGCGGGGATGGCCGCCGCCAGGCGGGTGAACCTGCTCGCCGCCTCCCTCTCGACGCGCGCGCGGAATGCCCAGGCGGCGCCGGCCAGGCGGCGCACCTCGCCGCTCACCAGCCGAGGACTCCGCCGCCGCCCGCGTCCGACGCTCCACCGTCGGCTTCCTCTGCCTTGGCGCTTCCGCCGTCGGCGGACGAGCCTGCGTCGCGGTCGTCCGGCTTCTTCTCGGCGGCAGCGGGACCCTGCGCGGCGCTTCCGCACGCGGACGCGGACCCGACCATCGCGCCGCCCAGCACCAGGATCCGGAAGAGCTTCGCGAACAACATGGTTCCCCCTTGGAAGGACGCGGAGAGTACGCGAGTCAGGCGCGAAACGCACCCGCCGCGTCAGTACGGTCTGCGCCCCACGAAGTTGCCCGGCGGCTCGTAGTCGCACACCCAGAAGTCCCACGAAGGGAGCTGCGCCCCGAAGGGCGAGTTGGTGTTGCAGGTCCTCCGCGCGCAGCCGACCCGCTGCGTGTCGCGCCAGACCATCTGCGTGTAGTGGCCGCATTGCTTGCCGGGAGCGCAGCCGTTGCTCCCGTAATCGTAATCCTGCGCCTCGCCCGCCCAGGCGGAGGCGGCGTCGGCGAGGGTCCAGCGGTTTGCCGGGGCGCTCGCCGCGATGTTCTCGCCGCGGTCGCCGCGCCCCGGGTTGTGCTGGTACTCGCAGCGATCGGCCCACGCCTGCGCGACGCCCGCGGCCTGCGCAGACCAGGTGAGCGGGAGGAGCGGCGGGTTGGGGACGGGCCGCGCGGCGCCGCGGACCGAGTTGTGCGCGTCCAGCCACGCCTGCGCTTCGGCGGAAGGAACGGCCTGCGGCGGTGCAGCGGCGCCGGCGTCGGGGTCGCCCGCAAGGCCGAGCCCGCAAGCGCATGCGAGAAGAGGGATGGCGATCCAGCCTGCGCGGCGCATCGCGCAGGAAAGGTAGTCATCGCCGCGTCGCGAATCGAGCTGGCCGGACGCCCGGCAGGCGTCGGGGAGGTGCGAAGGAGTACGGACCCGGGACCGGGACGGTGTTAGGCTTCGGTCCGGAGGCTACGGGTGGGCGTGCCGCTGATGGCGGAACTGAAGCGCAGGCGCGTCTTCCGCGCGCTGCTCGGTTACGCCATCGTCGCCTTCGCCGTCCTGCAGATCATCGAGCCCGTCATCCATGGCCTGCAGCTCCCCGACTGGACGCTGTCCTTCGTGGTCGTGGCGATCGGCGTCGGCTTTCCCGTGACGCTCGCCCTGGCTTGGGTCTTCGACCTCTCCGCGAGCGGCATCGAGCGGACCCCCGCGGTACCGATCGAAGGAAGTCCCCGGGCCTCGGCCGCGCTCTTCACGCTGCTCGCCGCCGCCGTCGCGCTGGTGGGAGTCGCCGTGGTCGCCTGGCACTTCGGCCTCCGTCCCGGAACGCGCAGGGCGGCGCCGGCGCTCACCGCGTCGTCGGTGGCGGTGCTGCCGTTCGTGAACATGAGCCCGCAAAAGGACGACGAGTACTTCTCCGACGGGATCACCGAGGAGGTGATCAACGCGCTCGCCAACGTCGAAGGAGTCCGCGTCGTGTCGCGCACCTCGGCCTTCGCGTTCAAGGGCAAGAACCTGAGCGTGCGCAAGATCGGCGAGGAGCTCGCCGTCGCCACGCTGCTGGAAGGGAGCGTGCGCCGCCAGGGCAACGACGTGCGCATCGTCGCCCAGCTGATCAACGCGGCGGACGGATACCACCTGTGGTCGAAGACCTACGACCGCAAGCTCGAGAACGTCTTCGCGGTCGAGGACGAGCTGGCGCGCTCCATCACCGACGCGCTCCGGCCCCAGCTGCTCAAGCAGGCGCCGCCCGTGGTGACCCAGCCCACCTCGAGCACCGAGGCGCACGACCTGTACCTGCGCGGGCGCCATTTCTGGAACAAGCGCACCGCCGACGACCTGAAGCGGGCCAGCGCGCTGTTCCGGCAGGCGCTCGAGGTCGACCCCAGGTACGCGCTCGCCCACGCCGGGCTGGCGGACTCCTACGCGCTGCTGGCGGAGTACACCCCGGCGCGGCCCGACGAGGTGCTTCCGCAGGCCTCCGAGCACGCGCGCAGGGCGTTGGAGCTGGATGCGACGCTCGCCGAGCCTCACGCGACGCTGGGGCTGCTCGCCATGGACGACTACGACTGGTCGGGGGCAGAGCGGGAATTCAGGCGTGCCATCGAGCTGCGCTCCGGATACGCCACCGCGCACCAGTGGTACGCGATGCTGCTCGCCACGCTGGGCCGATTCGAGGAAGCGCGCGTGCAAGCGGAGCAGGCGGTGCGGCTCGATCCCGCTTCGTTGGTCGTCAACAACATGCTGGGCCTGGTGTTCTACGCCAGCGGCGACTACCCGCGCGCGATCGAGGCATTGCGCCGGACGCTCGAGCTCTACCCCGGATCCCCCATGGCGCGCGGGTTCCTCGCGTTCGCCTACGTCGGAGCGGGAAGGAACCAGGAGGCGCTCGCGGAGATCGCCGGGGTCTCCGATGCCGACATCGAGCACGCCGCGCTGCGCGCGTTTGTCCTGTGGGCAGCCGGCGAGCGGGAGGCGGGGCGGCGGTTGGCCCGCGAGCTGGTGGAGCGCCCCCGGCAGGAGGCGATCCGGACGGGCATCCTGGCCTCGCTGCATGCGCTCCTGGGTGACCGCGACCGCGCATTTTCCTTGCTGGACCAGGCCGTCGCGGAGAAGGACTGGACGTTGCGGGAAGTGAAGATCAGCCCGGCGCTCGATCCGCTGCGCGGCGATCCGCGGTTTGCGAAACTCCTCGCGAAGCTCAATCTGGGCTGAGATGTGCGCGGCCGCGGGCAGGCCGCCGCCGCCGGCCCGTTCAGCGCTCCGACCGCTTCCCTTCCCGGCGGGGAAGGAGCACCGTGTACGGATGTCCAAGGCGTTCACGCGCGAGGACGATCTCGTCGAATCGCCGGCCGACGCTCCCGTCCCGCGAGTCCAGCCGGGCGAGATGCGGCACGTCACGCCCGAAGGATTTCGCGCCTTGCAGCGCGAGCTCGACCTGCTCGACCCCTCGTCCCGGCGCGCGAAGGTCCTTGCCGCGACGCTCCCGCTCCTCACCATGCATGCGCCGCGCTGCGAGGGCCGCGTCGTGTTCGGCTGCTGGGTGGTGCTGCGGGACGAGTCCGGGGCCGAGGCTTCCTGGCGCATCGTCGGCCCGGACGAGGCCGACGCGAAGGAACGCCGCCTGAGCGTCGCGTCCCCCCTCGCGCGCGAGCTGATCGGCAAGCAGGCCGGCGACTCCGTCTCCATCGAGCTGCCCCGCGGCACCGCAGAGTTCCAGGTCGTCGCTGTCGCCGCCAGCGACCCGGCGTGACGTCGGCGAGGCGGATGAGGGTCAGCGGGGCCGCGCTACCAGCCTCTGCGGCTCGGGCATCTTGTCCACGGTCACCGTGAGCGTCTGTATCTGACCGTCGCGGACGACCTTCAGCTCGGCCGTGCTGCCCGGCTTCAGGCTCGCGACCAGCCGCGGGAGCCGGTTGCTGTCGTCGATGGGCCGGCCCTGGATGGCCACGAGGATGTCGCCCGGTTTGACTCCGGCCTTCGCCGCTGGCCCGTCCGGATCGACCGCCGCCACCAGCGCTCCTTTCGCTCCCGCATTGGCGGGCACCATCTCGGGCGGGGTCGGACGCACGGCGACCCCCAGCCATCCGCGCGCGATCCGCGCGTCTTCCTTGAGCTGCGGAAGCAGCTCCTTCGCCAGGTTGATGGGGATGGCAAAGCCGACGCCCTGCGCCTGCGCGATGATCGCCGTGTTGATGCCGACCACTTCCCCGCGCAGTCCGAAGAGCGGACCGCCCGAGTTTCCCGGGTTGATCGCGGCGTCGGTCTGGAGGAAGTCGTCGTACGGGCCCGCGATGACGCGACCCTTCGCGCTGATGATGCCGGCGGTCACCGTTCCCTCCAGGCCGAACGGGTTGCCGATGGCGATCACCCAATCTCCGACCCGCGTGGCGTCGGAGTCGCCGAGCGTCGCCGCGGCGAGGTCCTTCTTGGGCGTCACCTTCACCACCGCGAGGTCGGTGAGCGGATCCCGGCCGCGCACCTGGGCGGGAAGCTCCTCGCCCGAGCTGGTCGTGACTTTCACGCTGCGCGCGTTCTCGACGACGTGGTTGTTGGTGAGGATGAAGCCGTCGGGGCTGATGATGAATCCCGAGCCGGTCGCCTGGATGGCGGGCGGCGGCGCACCGGGCCGGCGGAAGAAGTGCTCCCAAGGGGTGCCCTCGTAGGGCGAGGGCGAGCTCGGATCGACCTTCACCACCTGGATGTTGACGACCGCGGGCTCGAGCCGCTCGGCGAGGTCGGCGAACGACGGCAAGGCGACCGCCGGCGTCTGCGTCGGTGGGATGGTGCCTCGGGCCGGCGCCGGCTGCTGCTCGGGAGGCGAAACCGGAGCCGACTGGGCCTGATCGACCGGAGCGCGCGCGACGCTGCCATCGCGCCCGGAGGCGGAGCTCGAGACGCCGCCCGCTCCCGTGCCGCCCCGATCGCAGCCGCCGAGGATGAGAAGAGAAAGAACGCCGAGGGACGCGAAGATCGGGCGCATGCGATTCTCCGAGCGCGACGTTAGGTCGCATACGCGCGAACCGCGATACCATCTCACTCGCAGCGCAGGGCCGCCATCGGGTCGATGCGAGTCGCTCTCCGGGCGGGCAGC
>JBJMQJ010000428.1:0-9174 GCA_045802765.1 Myxococcales bacterium | reverse complement strand
GGCACGTTCTCGATCGCGTTGACCAACGTCAGCTCGGCGTCGTCCGGCGGTCAGACGGCGTACTTTCTCCATGGTTCCGCGACGGTCACGCTGGTGGGCCAATCCGGCGCTGCGGGCACCGCAACGATGACCGCCGCTTTCTGATCCGTCCGGGAGGGCCTCGTTCCGCTCAGGCGCGAGCGGCGGCAGGCGGGTGCGGTGCGCGCGGGCGCGGTCCGCCAGGCGTTTGGTCAGGACAGCGAGTACCGCTGCAGCTTCATCACCAGCGACTGCACGCCTTCGGCGAAGGTCGGGTGGACGGCCTCGGCCTCGACGATGGCCCGCGCGGGCGCCCCCGCCTGCATCAAGGCGACGAAGATGTGGATCAGCTCGCCGGCCTCGGCGCCCACGATGGCCGCTCCCAGCACGCGCTCGGTCTTCGGGTCGAGGAGCACCCGGAGAATGCCGGCCTTCTCGTCGAGCTCGATGGCGCGCGCGATCTCGGCGAAGGGCATCGTCGCCACCTCGTAGGCGACGCCGCGGTCACGCGCCTCGCGCTCGGTGAGCCCGACGCCGGCCACTTGCGGATCGGTGAACGCAGTGTAGGGGATGTGGCGCCCGTTGCGCCCGCGCCGTGACCGGCCGAGCAGCAGGTCGAAGAGAATCCGGTGATCGTCCCACGCGGTGTGGGTGAACTGGGGCTCTCCGATGACGTCGCCCACCGCGTACGTCCCGGGTGCGCTCGTGCGGTACTCGTCGTCCGCGACGATGAAGCCTTTCTTGTCGAGCGCGATGGCCGCGGAATCGCATCCGAGGCCGTCGGTGTTCGGCCGCCGGCCGGTGGCGACCAGGAGGTGCGAACCGCGCAGCTCTTTTCCGCCCGAGAGGCGGAGCGCGATGCGGCCCGCCTGACCGGTGACGTTTTCCACTCCCGCGCCCAGCTCGAGACTGATGCCTTCCTCGCGGAACACGCCCTCCAGCGCCGCGGAGATTTCCAGGTCCTCACGGCTGAGCAGATGGGGAGCGACGTCGGCGATGGTCACCTGCGACCCGAATCTGCGGAACATCTGTCCGAATTCGCAGCCGATGTAGCCTCCACCCAGGACCAGCAGGTGCGAAGGCACCTCGCGCAGGTCCATGACCGTCTCGTAGCTGAGCCACGGAACGCCCTGGAGTCCGTCGATCGGCGGCACGACGGGGCGGGCGCCGACGTCGAGGACGACGACGTCCGCCGTGTGGGTCTGTCCTGCCACCTCGATGCGCCGCTCCCCGGTGAACCGCGCCTCGCCGCGCACCAGCTTCAGCTTCTCGCCGGCGTCGCGCAGGCGCTTCGCGAGCTTCTCGCGGGCCTCGCGGACGATCCCGTCCTTGCGATCGACCACCGCAGGCAGATCGACGCTCACGGCCCCCGCGCGCACTCCCAGCCTGCCGGCCGTCCTCGCGACGTGCGCCGCGCGCGCGCTGGCGATCATGGTCTTGGTCGGAGTGCAGCCCGTGTTGACGCAGGTCCCGCCCAGCTCGCCCCGCTCGACGAGGATGACCTGTTTGCCGGCGCGCGCGAGCCGGAGCGAAAGCGGAATTCCAGCTTGCCCACTCCCCACGACGATGACGTCGATCTTCATGAGGCGTCTCCTGTCGTCTGGCAGGTGCGGAACCCTGCCAGCACGTCGCGCCGATCCGGCGGGTAGAAGTTCCGCCAGGTGTTGCGGAGCAGGCGCCCGCGGGTGGCCCAGCACCCCCCGCGCAAGACCTTGTGCGGCGTCGCGAACCAGGGCTCCGAGTATTCCTTGTAGGGATCGGCGACGAACCCCGGGTAGGGCTGGAAGTCGCTCGCGGTCCACTCCCAGACGTTTCCGATCATCTGCCGGCAGCCGTACCCGCTGTCGCCCTCGGGATGGCACCCGACGTCGACGGGTCCGCCCGCGCGGCCGTCCAGGTTCGCGCGCGCATCGTCCGGCGGATCGTCTCCCCAAGGGAAGCGGCGCTTGCGGGGCGTCGCGGCGGCGAGCTCCCACTCGGCCTCGGTGGGAAGCCGGCGTCCCGCCCAGCGGCAATACGCCTCGGCCTCGAACCAGCAGACGTGGATGACGGGCTCATGGGCAGCGAGCGGCGACCATTCCGCGAAGCGCCGGACCAAGAAGCGCCCTCCGCCCTCCGGGTGCCAGTAGACCGGGTGCTCGTCCCGGAACTGCGAACGCCAGCGCCAGCCCGCCGCGCTCCAGTGCCGCTCCTGCCGGTACCCGCCCGCCTCGACGAACTCGGCGAACTGCTCGTTGGTGACCGGCGCGCGCGCGATCCGGAATGGAGCCACTTCGACCGGGTGCGCCCACTTCTCGTTGTCGAAGACGAACGGCTCGTCGCGCGTGCTGCCGAGCAGGAACCGGCAGCCCGGAACCTCGGCGTCTCCGGGCAGTGGTCCGCCTCCTCGAGCGGCGCGCCCCGGAGGAAAGGCCGGCGCGGGATGGGCGAGCGTCTGCCGCGTATAGGTGAACGCCTCGTCGTGCATGTCCTCGTGGAAGAGCGAGAGGCGGTGGAAATAGGCGGCGGGATCGGGCGCCGTCCCCAGCGTTTCGAGGGCGGCGCCGAGCACGCGCTCGAGGTAGCCGAGCACGGCGCCGCGGTCGAGGAGCGGCAGGTCCCAGCGCGTATGGTGGGCCACTTTCGCGGAGTCGTAGAGCGCGTCGCCCTCGGGGAACTGCGGCGAGCGCCCCCGTGCGTGGCGCAGTGTCCAGTATTCCTGGAACCACCCGACGTGGCCGACCTCCCAGAGCAGCGGGTTCACGATCGGCAGCCGCGGGCCCATCCACTGCCCGTCGTCGAGATCCTGCACGAGCAAAAGCGTGCGGGCGCGCGCGTCGCGAAGCTCTGCCGCCAGTGGATCCGCCACGCCGGGAAGCATACTCTCCCTCGCGTGCGCGTCGCACTCGTCTGCCCTGCGCCGCCGGGGTCGCGGCTCGGCAACCGCATCACGGCGCTCCGCTGGCGCAGGATGCTGCGCGAGCTGGGCCACCGCGCGTTCATCGTCATGCCCGGGCCGGCCCCCGCCGCGGACGTCCTCTTCGCGCTGCATGCGCGCAGGTCCGCCGAGGCGGTGCGCAGCGCCCGCGAGCTGCGGCCCGCTACCAAGGTGATCGTCGCGCTCACCGGGACCGACCTGTACCGCGACGTCCAGGTCGATGCTTCGGCGCGGCGGTCGCTCGAGCTGGCCGATCGGTTGGTGGTGCTGCACGAGGGCGCCGCCGCGGAGGTGTCCCGGCGCCTGCGACCGAAGGTCCACGTCGTTCCCCAATCGGCGCCGGCGACGCGGAAGCTGCCGCCGCTGCGCCGGTGGTTCGAGGTCCTGGTGGTCGCGCACCTGCGCCCCGAGAAGGATCCGCTGCGCACGGCGCACGCAGCGCGGCAGCTGGACGGCGCCTCGCGGATCCGCGTGGTCCACGCCGGCGCGGCGCTCTCCGCGCAGATGCGCAGGGCCGCGGCGGCCGAAATGCGTTCCAATCGGCGCTATCTCTGGCTGGGCGAGCTGCCGGCGTGGAAGGCGCGGCGCCTGATTGCCCGCGCCCGGGTGCTGTCCATCACCTCGGAGATCGAAGGAGGAGCGAACGTGCTCTCCGAGGCGGTTGCCGCAGGCACCGCGGTGCTCGCCTCGCGCATCCCGGCGATGCGCGCCATCTTGGGCGGCGACTACCCCGGACTCTTCCGCTTCGGCGATACGGGCGCGCTCGCGGGGCTCCTGCGGCGCGTCGAGGCGGACGCAGCCTTCCTCTCCGAGCTGCGCCGGCGCTGCATCGCGGCGCGCCCCGCGCTCTCGCCTGCCCGGGAGAAGGCGGCGCTCCGCGCCGTGCTCGCCGGCCTGGCGTGAGAGCTGTTGGGGGAGAGCGTTGGGGGGAGAGCCGTTGGGGGAGAGCCGTTGGGGGACACCATCAGAACATGGTGTCCCCTCCCAAGATGAAACATGGTGTCCCCTCCCAAGATGAAACATGGTGTCCCCTCCCATTGTCGAGGGCGGCGCCGTCACGTATGCTGGCGAGCGCAGCAGGATGGAGCTCGGGAATGGCTCGAAAGGCCCTCGCCGCAATCGGGCAGACGCTCAGCGGGATCGCCGCGGCCCTGCGGGCGCGATCGGGGATCGTCTGGGGCGTCACCGCCGCCGTATTCGTCTTCAACCTCGCCGCGCCCGTCGCCATCCTCTCCATCGTCCGCAAGCCGGTCGACTTCTTCACCTGGAATCCGTGGCTCTCGCGCTTGCCGGAATACCTCCGCTCGCAAGAGCCCCTCTCGAACAAGCTGTCGTTTCTCTCCAGCATGGCGCTCGCCTGGCTCAGCTCGGACAACGGCGGGGAGGGCATCGAGTGGGGGTTCATCATCGACGTGCCCACCGTGGTGCGGATCCTCCTCACCTCGCTCGTCTTCGGTTCGTACTTCGCGCTGTGGTCCTACCGCCGCAGCCTCGGCGCCGCTTGCAGCCCCGGCTTCAAGGCGGCGCGCCCCGCGGGCGTCGCGGGAGCCGTGACCAGCGTGCTCGGTCTCACCACCGGCCCCTGCACGCTGGCCGGCTGCGGCGTTCCCGTGCTGCCCATCGTCGGGCTTGCATTCACCGGGCTTTCGAGCGGCACGCTCACGCTCTTCACGACGCTGTCGCGCGTCAGCATCGCCGTGGTCCTCTCCGCCATGGCGGTCGCCGTGTTGTGGTTCGGCTGGCGGGTCGGTACCGCGCGTCTCGACGGCGCGTTCCGCGCCGCCTGAGGAGCTTGCATGGCGCTCGAGTACGCGTTCGAGCTCGCTTCCTCGAGCATCCGCTTCGGTCCGGGAGTCACGCGCGAGGTCGGCATGGACCTCGCCGAGATGAAGGCGCAACGGGTGATGGTGTTGACCGACCCCAACCTCGCTCGCCTGGCCCCCGTGGCCCGGGTGGTGGAGAGCCTGCGCGAGGACCGGATCTCGTACGCGCTCTTCGACCGGGTGCGGGTCGAGCCGACCGACGTCTCCTTCCGCGAGGCGATCGATTTCGCGACCGAGGGTCGCTTCGACGCATTCGTCGCCGTGGGCGGAGGCTCGACGATCGATACGGCCAAGGCCGCGAATCTGTACGCCACCTACCCGGCGGATTTTCTCGACTACGTGAACGCGCCCATCGGCAAGGGCCGGCCGGCTCCGGGACCGCTGAAGCCGCTCATCGCCGTGCCGACCACCGCCGGAACGGGCAGCGAGACGACCGGCGTGGCGATCTTCGACTACACGCCGCTGCACGCCAAGACGGGCATCGCGCATCGCCGCCTGAAGCCGACGCTCGGGATCCTCGATCCCGAGAACACCCGGAGCATGCCGCCCCAGGTGGCTGCGGCGAGCGGGTTCGACGTCTTGAGCCACGCCATCGAGTCGTACACGGCGTTGCCTTTCCAGCGCCGCCCCAGGCCGGAGCGCCCCGTGCTGCGCCCGGCATACCAAGGGTCGAACCCGATCAGCGACGTCTGGTCGCTCGAGGCGTTGCGCTGGGTCTCGAAGTACCTCGTGCGCGCCGTCGAGGATCCGGACGACGGCGAAGCTCGCGCGAAGATGCAGCTTGCCGCCTCGTACGCGGGCGTCGGATTCGGCAACGCGGGAGTGCACCTTCCACACGGGATGTCGTATCCCGTCTCGGGAATGGTGCGCGACTTCCGGCCCGCGGGCTTTCCCGTGGATCATCCCATCGTGCCGCACGGAATGTCGGTCATCTTGAATGCTCCGGCGGTGTTCCGCTTCACCGCGCAGGCCTGTCCGGACCGGCACCTGGTGGCCGCCGAGATCCTCGGCGCCGACGTGTCGCGCGCCCGGCCGGAGGACGCGGGCAAGATCCTCTCGGACCGGCTGGTCGCGATCATGCAGCGGCTGGAGGTGCCGAACGGGCTGCGCTCCATCGGGTATGGCAAGTCCGACATCCCGGCGCTCGTCCAGGGCACGCTTCCCCAGGCGCGCGTGACCAAGCTGTCGCCCCGGCCTGCCGACGAGGCCGACCTCGCTCACCTGTTCGAGGAGAGCATCGCGGGCTGGTAGCCTTTGCGAAGCTGCGCCGTCCGGGCCGCGGAAGCATTAGAATCCGCGGCACCATGGACGACAAGGTCGAGAAGAGCGACGAAGAGTGGCGCCGCGAGCTGACGCTCGAGCAGTACCGCGTGCTCCGGCAGAAGGGGACCGAGCGCGCCTTCAGCGGAGCGCTGTGGGACGATCACGAGCCCGGGCGCTTCCTCTGCGCCGGCTGCGGGGCGGAGCTGTTCCGCGCCGACGACAAGTTCGAGAGCGGCACCGGCTGGCCGAGCTTCTCGCGCCCGTCCGACGCCCGCGCCGTCGCCTCGGAGCGGGACTCGAGCCACGGCATGGAACGGGTGGAGGTGCACTGCCGCCGCTGCGGCGGCCATCTCGGCCACGTCTTCCAGGACGGCCCGGCGCCGACCGGCGAGCGCTACTGCATCAATTCCGCGTCCCTCAAGAAGGGTCGCTGATCGGGGCTCGCCGGTTGCATCGTGCGCCTCTCCGGTCGCGAACGCATCGATTCCAACGATGAAGACCAACCGGCCGCTGACCGTCGTCTCGCTGCTCCTCAGCCTCTCGATGGCGGCGATGGAGATGACCGTCGTCTCCACCGCCATGCCCACCGTGGTCGGCGACCTGGGCGGCATCCACCTCTACTCGTGGGTGTTCACCGCCTACCTCCTGACCTCGACGGTGAGCGTGCCCCTCTTCGGAAAGCTCGCCGATCTGTACGGGCGCAAGCCGGTCCTGCTCGCGGGGATCGCCGTCTTCCTGGTCGGCTCCATCGCGAGCGGCCTGGCGGGCGGCATCGGGACGCTCATCGCCTTCCGTGCGCTGCAGGGGCTCGGGGCCGGCGCGATGCAGCCCACCACGCTCACCATCGTAGGCGACATCTACAATCTCGAGGAACGCTCACGGATGCAGGGCGTCTTCGGGGCGGTGTGGGGCGTCGCCGGGCTCATCGGACCGCTCCTCGGCGGCATCATCGTCAAGTACCTCTCCTGGCGGTGGGTGTTCTTCATCAACGTCCCGGCGGGAATCGCCGCGGCGGCCCTCCTCGTCGGCTCGCTCCACGAAAACGTCGAGCGGCGGCGCCACTCGCTCGACTGGGCTGGAGCCGGGCTCCTCACCGTCGGGCTCACCGCGTTGCTCGTGGGCGTCCACGGCGGGCGCGCCGCCGCGCTGGGGGTGCCGGTCGCGGCCCTCTCGCTGCTCGTCTTCCTCGTCGTGGAGCGCCGCGCCCCCGAGCCGGTGCTGCCGCTAGACCTGTTCCGCCAGCGGGTCATCGCGGTCGCGACGGCTGCGGGCGCGCTGGTCGGCGCGGGGATGATCTCGATGGTCACCTACGTGCCGCTGTACGTGCAGGCGATCCTCGGCGGCTCGCCCACCGAGGCGGGCAGCGCAATCACCCCGATGGTGATCGGCTGGCCCATCGCGAGCGCCCTCAGCGGGCGCGCGTTGCCCCGGGTCGGTTTCCGGCCGCTGGTGCGGACGGGCCTGATCATCTCCGCCGTCGCGTCCGTGGCGCTCGCGGCGTTCCTCCGCCCCGGCGCGAGCATGCACGTGCCGCAGGCGCTGAGCGCGCTCTACGGAGTCGGCCTGGGCCTCGCCAACACGGCGCTGCTCATCGCGGTGCAGACCAGCGTCGAATGGCGCCAGCGCGGCGTGGCCACCGCCAGCACCATGTTCGCCCGCACCATCGGCGGGACGCTGGCGGTGGGCGCGCTCGGGGCCGTGTTGTCGTCGGCGCTGCTCCGCGGAGGCTCGGTCGCCTCCGACGCCGCGGATCGGCTGCTCGGCCCGCAGCACGGCGCCGGGCTCGATCCCGACGTCTTGCGCGGCCTGGCTGCCTCGCTGCAGGCAGGCCTCGGTACGGTCTTCTGGGCCATCGCGGGCATCGCCATCGTGGCGGCGGTGATCAGCCTGTTCTTCCCCGACTTGCTGGTGGGCGCGCGCTCGGACCAGGCGGAGGTCGCTCAACCCGCGGAGATGAGCACGCTGCCGCCGGAGGCGTGAGGGACTATCCGGACCGTCGCGTCAGTATCCACGGCTTCGGTCAATCCCACGGTGTCGGGATCATTGCTGACGATCCCCTGGGCCGACGGCTAAAGAGAGTTGCTCGCGGGGATGTGCAAACGGTGCAACTCGTTCCGCTTGCACCCGGAGAAAACGAGGATCGTTTCCGCGTCCCGAGAGCATTTCACTTTTCTCGGGTACACCCATTTCTGGCGAGGAAAGATCTACCTCGACATTGGGAAGAAAGCGCGGCAACGCATCCGAGATGAACTTCGGCGCAAGACCCGCGAGAGGAACAGGAGCCTCGAACAAGTCGTTCGAGACCTGAACCCGTACATCCGAGGGGCACGACAGTACTTTCAGCGAGCGGTGAAAAGAAGGCTGTCGAGCTTGGACCACTACGTCTTGGGTCTCATCGCGCGGTGGTGGAAACGCAAACTGACACTGAAGCAGCCGGCATGGTCGCGCGTGCTCGGCGGCGTCCTCCACGTGAAGCACGGGCTGGAACCCTGGTACTCCCACCCGTCGCTACGCACCGCACTCTCAAGGCGCGCAACGTGAACTTCGAGGGAAGCCGTATGCGGGAAATGCGCACGTACGGTTTGAGGTGGCGGCCGCTGGCGCGCGCGTGTCACGACGGCGATGCCGGGGTCGACCCGACAGCAGGCGGATTCGATCCAGCTGGTGTAGGCCCGTTCTCGCGAATCCGTCCCGATGATCGAATTCCAGCGCTCCGGTTTCGGCGCATCGCCGCCCATGCTTATCGGTGAACGTGCAGCGCGCACTCACGATTAGTCACTTCTCGGCGCCTTCGGGGGGGGAGGCGTGACGTCCGTCTCCGAGGAGAAGCCATCTTGGTCTCGGTTGCTGTTCAAGTGGATTTTCCGAGCCGGCGGTGCGGCGGCGAACTGCATGCTTCCGGCCGCCTTCCTGACGCGTTGCGTCCCGTCCCGAGCATGAAGTGACTGGCTCCGCAAGTGCATGGGTATCCATCATCCGGAATCTCCGAGACGGACTGCAGGGCAACCATCGACACGTTTTCGCAGTCGAGCATCCGCGCTCGCGGCGCATAGGCTGTATCCGTCGGCGGGTCGCAGTCGGGGCGACGAGCTCTGTAGCTCATCGGGACGGTCGCGATCTCCACCTATGGAAAACCGTCGTGGTGCCCTTGGT
>JBJMQJ010000427.1:0-14995 GCA_045802765.1 Myxococcales bacterium | reverse complement strand
CAGGCCGGCGCAGTGCGCCGAAGCCGCGCGGCGCAACCTCGAACTGGCCTGCGCAGCGCTTCACCTCGCCGGCACCCGCTGACCGAGATCGAAAAGGCGCGCAAAGCCGATCGACGACAAGGACGAGCGCACCACTCCAGTTGCAAGTGCGGCGGTTCGCCGCGGACCTCGGCGACGAGTTGGAGGCGAGTGCGGAGGATGATCGCGCTCATGCGCGGCGACAGGAGCTTCGACGCGGCGCAAGAACACCGCAGCGGGGAAACCAAGATACAACGAATGAGCTTCACCCGGTTTTGGTGGACACCGATCGAAGGCGGATACGGTATCGACCATGGACGAGGGGAAGCGGGATGGCCGCAGGTGCACCGAGACAGGCGCCCTCGATTCGATCACCGCGACGGGTTCGCGCGAACGCATCCCCACAGAGCGGACCGGATCCGCCTCCTGTGCCGCGGGCACAACCAACATGCGCGGAGCAAATGTACCAATCAGGCGCGGCGGCGGTTCTCGAGGATCTTGAGGAAGCTCCGGCTGCGCAGCTCGTCCAGCGTAACGCCGGTGACGAGCGCTTCCTGCTCGGTGATGGCGCCGCAGTGGACTCCGCGCAGGAAGAAGTTGAGCAGCCCCTGGCCGGTCGCCGCGTCGTCGAACACGTCGCCCGCGAGCGTCGCCTGCGCAGCCTTGGCGATGAAGTTCTTCAGCCGCTCCGTGGCGGCGGGCAGCCCGTCGAGGAAGAAGCCGTACACGGCGCCGTAGCGGCTGGGCAGCTGGGCGGGGTGCAGGTCCCAGCCCTGGTAGTAGCCGTTCACCAGGGAGTGCCGCACGTCGTCGGCGTGCAGCCGCCACGCCGCGTGCACCGCCCGCTGGTTCTCGCGCGCCTGCTCCGGACTGAGCTGCGCTCCCTTCGCCGCCTTGTGCGGCGCGACGGGCATGATGGTGGTGGCCCCGTCCGACAACCAGATGCCGGTCCCCGCATATGCCACCTTCATCATGTGCTTGGCGAAGTCGCATGCGGGGTGGCGCATCGACTGGTACATGGCGGTGATGTCGCAGGAAGCGGTGTAGTCGTACGTGCCGAAGTGCGCCGCCACGCAGCGGCCGCGCGCCGCGGCGAGCAGCTTGGGGAGCATCGACTCCCCGCCCGAATCGAGGATCGCCTGCGTGGTCTCGATCATCGGCTCCATCTTCAGCGCGCCGCGCGCGAGCCCCAGCTTGGGCTCGAGCTCCTCGAAGGCGTCGACGAGGACCGACACCTGATCGGGGCTCGCCACCTTGGGCAGCGTCACGACGAAGCCGGCCGGGAGCTTGCCCGCGCGCCGCGTGAGCGCGCTCAGGAAAAGGTCCAAGGTCCGCAGCGCCCGACCGCCCAGCTCGGCGGAGAAGGTCTTGATGCGGATGCCGATGAACGGCGGAAGCGTCCCTTCCGAAAGACCCTTGCCGCACTCCTCTCCGGCCCCCTGCGCGTGCCCATCCTCCTCTTCGTCGGAGCGGATCCCGTAGCCGTCCTCGAAATCGATGCGGAAATCCTCGACCGCCTCCCGCTGGAGCTTGTTGCGCACGCGCCCGTGCACCGTCTCGGCGTGCCGCGCGTCGAGCCCGATGGCGTCGGCGAAGATGCGCGGCTCGGGCGCGTACTGGTCGAGCGCCTTGACCGCGAGGTCGCCGAGCTTGCGCGTGGTGTCGGACTTGAACAGGTGCGCGCCGCCGTACACGGTGTGCACCGGTTGGCGCGTGCCCTGCTCGCCCGGATAGCGCTTGGCGAAGGCTTCCTGCACCTGCCGCAGGCGTGTCGTGTAGTCGCGCAGCTTCGATTCGGGAAGCGAGGTCATGCGGTGGGACTCCCGATCTGGATGCGCCCTCCATATCGCAAGCTCCCGCGCCACGCTTGCCGGCGCGGTGGCCCGTGTCGAGTGCTCACTTCGCCGCGCCCGGCGAGGTCTTGCCGGGCTGCGGTGCGAGCGTGACGCGTAGATCGACCGTGCCGCAGCCGCCTCGGGCCTGCGCCGCGCACACGTTCTGCAGGGCGGCCTTGTACGGTTGGTAGCCCGCCATCGCGATCGTGACGGCGCAGGCGAACGGGATCGCGCCGATGTGCTGGGCGCGCAGATCGCCGTCCTCGTCGGATTTCCCCAGGTCCTGGGGGAACAGCTCGCCCGGACAGTCCAGAGCGGCGCTCGCTCCCTCGAGCGGCTCCTCGGCGGCTCCTTGCCCGGTGGAGACGTGGGCGTAGATCATCGCGGCGCGCTCGTGGCCGCAAGCGGCGGCGAAGACGAGGAGCAGCGCGGCGGCGCGCATCCTCCCACGTTGCCGCGCGGACAGGCCGTTCGCAAGCTCTCCGGGGAGGCGCAGCTCCCGCGGAGGAGAGGATTGCGCAGAGGTCGGGCAGCAGCGCTGGCGGCGGCGCTTCTGACTGGCTCCGCGGCCGCCGGCGCGCCGATCGATTTCCACGGCAACGTGGCCATCCTGGACAGCGTCTACCGGACCGTGCTGGCGCTGCCCGATTCGGCGCCCGCGACGCGCGAGACCGCCCGGCAAGTGGAAGAGAAGCTGACGAGCTTCCTGCACCAATCCGGGTACGACCTCGCGGTGGTCCGCGCCCGCGCCGCCGCCGGCAGCATCGAGGTGGAGATCGAAGAGGGGACGCTCGACAAGGTGATCGTTCTCGGAACGGACCTCGTTACCTGCCTGCGCATGCGCCTCGACCTGTCCATGGCGGGCCGCGTCTACAACCGTCCCGAGCTGGAGAGCAGGCTGCGCGAGCTGCGCGGCAAGTTCGACGTGGACGAGGTGAGCTACGAGGTCGTCCCGATCGCGGGCCCGCAGCAAGACCGCCCCACCCTGGTCGCGATGAGCGAGCTGCGGCCGCTGGGCATCGCCGACGCGCCCCGGCGGTACGAGCTGCGCGTCCGCATCGGCGAATCAGGTTGGGCCACCGGAGTCACTCCCTCGGTCGAGCTCACCTCGCTCGAAGGCGCCGCGCTCGGCGCCGAGGTCCACGCCGGCGGGCTGGCGCCCGGAGCGCGCTCGCTCTTCCTCGCGCGCGCCGCCGCCGGATCGCGCAGCTACCTGGAGACCGAGGGCAGCCGGTTCACGCTCTCCTCGGCCGACCTGTTCGCCGCGTGGTTCGCCCCGCCCGTGACCGGCGAGCTGCGGCCCGCCATCGGCGTGCGCGCGACGCTCCTGGACAGGCAGCGCGCGGACCTCGGGCTGGAGGGCTTCCACTCCGCTACGCTGCAGGCGGGAGCGTTCTTCGAGGACGCCGTCTCGCCGAACCTGAGCCTGTGGATGGGCGGCGGCGTGGAACGGCGGCTCCTGCTCTCCGTCCAACGAGGCCCCGCGGCGACCAGCCCCGCGGTGGACGCGACGCCGCGCGCGCAGACGCGGCCGTACGGGGCCGTGCGCTTCCGCTACCGGTTCGATCCGGAGCACCTCCGCCGCGACCGCGGCGACTATTTCCAGTTCGACGGCCGGGTGGCGCTCCCCGGCGGCGCCGGCCGGGACGGCAGCGCCTACCTGCGCGCGCTCTTCCAGCACGTACGCGTAATCGGATGGGACGAATTCTGGATCCAGGGCTTCGCGAATTTCCTCGGAGGGGACATCTTCTTCACCGAGGAGGAGTCGCTGGGCGCCGACGCCTTGCGCGGCGCCTTCTCGGGAACCGATTACACGCGCCGGCTGCTCGCGGCAGGCTTCGAGTACCGGTACTCGCTCTGGCGCGACGTCTTCAAGCTGGGCGTCTTCACCAATCTCGCGCTCTACCAACCGATCGAACCGTTCACGGATCGCGGCAGGGGTGCGCGGTTCGCCGCGTCGGCTGGGCCCGGCCTCCACATGCTGGTCGAGGACACCGTTTCGTTCGACGCGTACCTCAGCGTCGGCGTTGACGCGCTGGGTCGAACGAGCATCGGAGCGCAGCTCGGGCTGCACCAGGCGTTCTGAGCAGCCCTTTGCCGGAGTCCAACCCGCTGCGCACCTTCCAGCATCGCCCCACAAGGAGGCACCCGCATGGCACGAGGCGCAGCGAAGGGACTCTCCACTGCTCCACGGCTCCTTGCCGCCGCCTTCCTGGTCGCCGCCAGTGACGGCTGGGCCGCAACACCTCCGAGCGGCCAGATCAGCCCTTCCTCGGCGCCCGTCTCGGTGGACTTCGCGGCGGTCGTCGCCGGAACCGTGATCGGCACCGGCGTCGAGGACGTCTGCCCGCCCGGCGTCTGTGACAACTTCGACTTGACGCTCTCCCTCCCGCAACCAGCGGACAGCTTCTACGTGGCGAGTACGGCGACGCTGACCGTCCACTATGCCTGGACCAGCACGCAGCCGACCGACATGGATCTCTACGCGTTCAGCCCGACCGGCGCGAAGTACGGTCCAGGATCGCCCGACGGCCTGGTCACGGGCGACGGGTTTGCGGACATCGTCATCACCGACCCCGTCGATGGACTGTGGCATTTGCGCGAGATGGCCTCCCTGGTGCCGGTGCCGACCGCGACGCATGCCACGGTGACGCTGACCGTGGGGCCGCGCACGAACCCACCCACGCCCAAGCTGGGGCCGAAGGCGCCGACCTACGCCATCCATCCCGCGCCGGAGGACATCGCGCCGGCGCTGGGATCGACCACCGCTTCGCAGCACGGCGCCGGAGAGCCCTCCATCGGCGTGAGCTGGAAGACGGGCGCGGCGTTCATCGAGGCAGGCAACCACACGCTGCGGGTCCTGTTCGACGACAGCACCTCGCCGGCGAAGGCCGTCTGGGCGGACAAGCGCTCTCCGTTCTCCCGCGTCTCGCTCGATCCGATCCTCTTCACCGACAGTCAGACCGGACGGACGTTCGCATCGCAGCTCGACGGCGCGTGCAGCGAGACGTCGTTCACCGACGACGACGGAGAGACGTGGATCCCGAGCGAGGGCTGCGGCACTCCCGCCGGGCCGGATCACCAGACGATCGGAGGCGGCCCGTATGCCTCGCCGGCGCCCGCGCTGCGCACCTCGTATCCTCACTCCGTCTACTACTGCTCGCAGGGGATCGCCGCGGCCATCTGCGCTCGCAGCGACGACGGCGGCCTTTCTTTTGGTCCGGGGGTTCCCATCTACGACCTGACCGAATGCGGCGGCCTGCACGGACACATCCGCGTCTCGCCGGACGGCACTGCCTACGTGCCGAACGCGAGCTGCTCCGGCAAGGACGCGGTCGTGGTCTCCGCCGACAACGGGCTCACCTGGACCGTCAAGCCGGTGCCGCTCAGCAAGTCGAGCAGGGCGGGCGGGGATCCCTCCGTCGCGGCAGGCGCGCGGAACACCCTCTACTTCGGCTTCGTGAACTCGGACGGGCACCCGAAGATCGCCATCTCCCGCGACCATGGCACCACCTGGTCCAAGCCGTTCGACGCGGGCCAGCCGTACGGCATCCAGAACGCCGAGTTCTCCGAGGTGGTCGCGGGCGACGACGATCGCGCCGCGTTCGCCTTCCTCGGCACCACCACCCCCGGCGACGACCAGTCGAGCGACTTCCGCGGCGTGTGGCACCTGTACATCGCAAGCACCTACGACTCCGGCAAGACCTGGACGACGGTCGACGCCACGCCCACCGATCCCGTGCAGCGCGGCTGCATCTGGAACGGCGGCGGATCGAACCAGTGCCGGAACCTGCTCGACTTCAACGACATCACCGTGGACCGGATCGGGCGCGTGCTGGTCGGGTTCGCCGACGGCTGCACCGGCGCCTGCGTCAGCGACCCTGCGCAGAACAACTTCGACGCGCTCGCCACCATCGCCCGGCAGGCTTCCGGAAAGGGCCTGTTCTCGGCGTTCGACGCGTCGTTGCCGAAGTGATCACATCCGGCGGAGCGCGAATCGGGCGAGCGAGGTGAGGCGGCGAACCTTCTTCGCCTTCGGATCGTTGCCGCCCACGCTGAGCCGGAGCATGGCGCCCTTGCGCAAGACGTAGAGGCCGCCCAGCCGCGGATTGCCCGTCCAGAACGCCTGTTCGCCGATGCCGCGGACGCGTTCCGGACGCTCCTCCCGCTCCGCATCCTCTCGTCCCGCCTCGCGCTCCTTCTCGCCGGAACCGCGTTTCTCGCCGAAGCGCTCGTTCCAAAGGTCGCGCACCTTCTCGCCTCGGGTCACCTCGAGCGACACCGAGCGGGAAAAATCCGGCAGCAGGTAAAAGCACTGCTGCACGACGAGCCCTCCCGCCTGCCGTTCGCTCGGCTTGGTCTCCTTCGGTTCCTCGCCCTGCACGCGGCGGATTTCCCCCGCCGACAAGAGCGCGCACGCGCCGGCCGGCGCTGCCGCCGCCGCGGCGAGCGTCAGGGCGGCGATCACTTCGCGGGCCCGAGGAGCCGCTCGCCGCCCCGCCGCCGGAAATCGAGCGCGAGCAGCGTGCCGACGACGCCGCGGCGGAAGAACAGGACGGTCAAGGCGAACACTGCTCCGGTCACCACTCCGCTCGCCGAGGTGCTGAAGGCGAGCGCATCCTGCAGCAGCAGCACGAGCGTCGCGCCCACCAGCGGGCCGAGCAACGTGCCCGTTCCGCCCAGGAGGGTCATCATCACCACGATGCCGGAGGTGGTCCAGTTGACCGCGTCGAGGGACACCACGCCGTGGCCGACCGTGTGCAGTCCGCCAGCCAGACCGGCGAGCCCGGCGGAGAGCAGGAAAGCGACCATCATCTGCATGCGCGGGTCGTAGCCGACGCTCTGCGCGCGGACGCGGTTGTCGCGGATGGCGCGCAGCGCCTGGCCGAAGGGCGACTCGATGGCGCGCGCCGCGATCAGGTAGCCCAATCCCGCCAGCGCGAGCGTGAAGTAGTAGAGGTGCAGCGGGTTGTCGAAGTGCAAAGGCCCGAGCGGCGGGCGGGGGATCCCGGGCAGCCCGTTGTCGCCGCCCGTGTACCGATCGGCCTGCCGCGCGAGGAAGTCCACCATCTGCGCGAAGGCCAGCGTGATCATCGAGAAGTAGATGCCCGCGCTGCGGATGGACAGGTAGCCCGTCGGCAGCGCGAGCACGAGGGCCGCGACGGTTCCGGCGAGGATCGCCACCGGCACGGGGAGGCCCGTGCGCAGCAGCACGTTCGCGGTCACGTACCCGCTCGTGCCCCAGAACATCGCGTGGCCGAACGAGAGGAGGCCGGCATACCCGAACACCAGGTCGAAGGCGAGCGCGAACAACGCCCAGGCGAGGATGTCGACGGCGAGGATGGGATAGATGATCCGCGGCAGCACCACGAGGACGAGCAGGACGCCGGCGCGGACGATCCACCGCCTCGCGTTCACCGGGCCTCCTGCAGGCCGAACAGGCCGCTCGGCCGCAAGAGGAGGACCAGCGCCATCAGGATGAAGATCAGCGTGTTCGCGATGGGCGGATAGAGCGCCGAGCCGATCGCCACCAGGACGCCCACCGCGTACCCGGTGATCACCGAGCCGAGGATCGAGCCGAGCCCGCCGATGACCACGACTGCGAACGTGGTGATGATGAGCTCGGAGCCCATCAGCGGATCGACGCTGTAGATGGGCGCCGCCAGGACGCCCGCCAGCCCCGCCAGCGCCGAGCCGAAGCCGAACACCGCGGTGACCCAGAGCGAGACGTCGATGCCGAAGGCGCGGGTGATGGTCGGGTTCTCGGTGCAGGCGCGGATGACCGCGCCCACCCGCGTCCGCTCGATGACGAACCAGGTGAGCGAGCAGATCACCACCGACACGACGATGGCGAACAGGCGGAAGGTCGGGAAGACGATGAACCCCAGGTTGGTCGCGCCGGAGAGCTGCGGCGGGGGCGCGTACGGCTGCCCCGAGATCCCGTAGATGAGGCGCACTCCGTCCTGGATGACGAGGGTAAGGCCGAAGGTGAGCAGAAGGTTGTAGGAAGCCGGCAGATCGTAGAGCCGCCGGACCATGGTGCGCTCGAGCAGGATCCCGAAGATCCCTACGCCCAAGGGGGCGACGAGGAGCGAGGTCCAGAAGCCCAGCCCGAACCTCTCCCCCAGGGCATAGGCGGTGAAGGCGCCCAGCATGTACAGCGCACCGTGAGCGAAGTTCACGATGCGCAGCATGCCGAAGATGACCGCGAGCCCCAGCGAGAGCAGCGCGTAGAAGGCGCCGTTCACCAGCCCGTTGAAGATCTGGATGAAGAGCAGGGTCACTGCGCCATCTTGCACTTCGACTCGGAGAGCGGCGTGAAGGCCTGATCGGCGGGTGTCTTGGCAATCTCCTTGTAGTAGTCGCCGTCGCCCTTCGCCTCGCTCTTGGGCTTCACCTGCACCTGGTACACGTCGAGAATCGTCCGGTGATCTTCCTTCCGGATCTGCGCGTTGTGAGCGAAGAAGTCGTGGAACTTGTGTCCCTCGAGCTGGGCGACCACCTTTTCGCCCTCGTCGGTCTTGGCGCGCTTGACCGCCTCCAGGTATTGCGTGACCGCCGAGTACACGGCGGCCTGGTCGAAGGTGGGCTTCTTGCCGGCGACTTTCTCGAACTTCGCTGACCAATCGGTAGCCGCCTTGTCGACGTTCCAGAACCACGGCACGGTGGCGATGGCGCCCTGGTAGGCGTCCTGCCCCAATGCCGCGATGTCGCTCTCGAACAAGAGGCCGATGGCGAGCCCGATGTTCTGCTTCTTGAGGCCGAACTCGTTGTACTGCTTGACGACGTTCACCAGGTCGGCGCCGGCCTGCATGGTGCCGAAGACCTGCGGCTTGAGGCTCTGCGCCTTGAGCAGGTAGTTGGAGAAGTCGGTGTTGGGGAAGGGCGTCGCCTCGCTGGGCGCCACCACCTTTCCGCCGTTCTTCTCGACCGCCGCGCGGAACTGCCGCTCGAGGTTCTGCCCGAACGCGTAGTTCGGATAGATCATGTACCAGGTCTTCCCACCTTGCTTGGCGATGGTGGTGCCGGTGCCGTTCGCCAGCATGTAGTTGTCGTAGGCGTAGTGGAAGGTGAACTTGTTGCACTTCTCGTTGGTCAGCTCGCTCGTCCCCGCGCCCGTGTCGATGAACAGCTTCTTCTTCTGCGCGGCGATGGCGGAGGTGGCGAGCGCGCATGCCGAGTTGACCGTGTCGAAGATGGCATCGACGTCCAGCCGGTCGTACATCTCGGAGGCCTTGTTGCTCGCGATGTCCGCCTTGTTCTGGTGATCGACGGCGATCACCGTCACCTTGCCGGCGAAATCCTTGTTGGCCTTCATGAAGTCGTCGGCGGCCATCTCCGCGGCCTTCTGCGAGCCCGCGCCGGAGATGGCCGAGTAGACGCCGTTCATGTCGGTGAGGAGGCCGATCTTGATCCCGCCGGCGCCGTACTGCGCGCCGGCCGAGCCGGCGGCGAGCAGGACGCCGAGGGCGGCTGCGCTACGCATCGTCGTCATTTGCAATTCCTCCTGGAAGAAATGGCTTTTCAAACCGATAGGTGGTCGAGCAGCTCCCGGTTGCGCGCGCGGACTTCCGGAGTGGTCAGGGTTTCCTTCACTTCCCCGTCGACCAGGAGGGTGTGCCGGTCGGCGAGCGAGAGGGCGAAATGCAGGTTCTGCTCCACCAGGAGCATCGCCATGCCTTCCGCCTTCAGGCCGCGGAGGATCTTCTGGATCTGCTGCACCACTACCGGCGCCAGGCCCTCGGAGGGCTCGTCGAGGAGAAGGAGGGTGGGCCCGGCGCGCAAGACGCGGGCGATGGCCAGCATCTGCTGCTCGCCGCCGGATAGCTTCGCCCCGCTGTGCTCGCCGCGCGCTTCCAGCGCCGGGAACGCTTCCGTGCACTTCCGGGAGGACCAGCCCTTCGCGTTCCAGACCGGCGGCAGCTCCAGGTTTTCCTTGACGGTCAGCGTCGCGAAGATGGCCCGCTCTTCCGGCACGTAGGCGATCCCCTTGCGCGCGATCGCGTGGCTGTCCAGGCGGGAGATGTCCTCCCCGCGCAGCTCGATCGACCCGGTCTTCTTGCGCAGCACGCCCATGATCGAGCGCAGCGTGGTGGTCTTCCCGGCGCCGTTGCGGCCGATCAGCGCCACGCACTCGCCTTCGTTCACGGTGAGCGAGACGCCGTGCAACGCCTGCGCCTGGCCGTACCAGGCGTTCAAGTCCGACACCTCGAGGAGCGGAGCGCTCAAGCACGCACCTCTTCACCGAGGTACGCCTCGATGACCTTCGGGTCGTTCCTGATCTGATCGTAGTTTCCTGCCGCGAGCACCTGCCCGCGCGCCAGCACCGTGATCCGGTGCGCGAGCTTCGCCACCACGCCCATGTTGTGCTCGACGAACACGACCGTACGGCTCTTGGCCACCTCGCGGGCGAGATCGACGGTGCGCTCCACGTCCTCGCGTCCCATCCCGCTGGTGGGCTCGTCGAGCAAGAGCACGCGCGGGTCCTGGGTGAGCGAGATCCCGATCTCGAGGTTGCGCTTCTGCCCGTGGGAGAGATCGGCGGCCCGCACCTGCTCCTTGCCCGCGAGCCGCACCTGCTCGGCGATCTTGCGCGCGCGCGGCTCGAACTCGCGCAGGGCCTCGCGCGCTTCCCAGAAACGGACCGGATGGCCGGTGCGCGCCTGCAGGGCGACGATCAGGTTCTCGAGGACGGTGAGGGTCTCGAAGACGCTGCTGATCTGGAAGGAGCGAGACAAGCCGCGGTCGACGATCTGGTGCGGCGGCAGACCGGCGATGGTCTCGCCGAAGAGCTCCACCGTGCCTCCGGTCGGCTGCAGGAATCCCGACAGGCAGTTGAACAGCGTCGTCTTGCCCGCTCCGTTGGGACCGAGGATCGCGTGGATCTCGCCTTCCTCGACCGACAGATCCACGTGATCCAGCGCGCGGAAACCGCGGAACGATCGCGACACCCCGCGAGCCTGCAGCGCGACCGGCATGGGAGGCACTCCCTACAACCCTTCGCGCATCCCGGCAAGGTATGGTTGCGGCCGCCAAGGAGGATTCCATGCGTCTTTCGGGCAAGGTGGCGCTGGTGACGGGGGCGGCGAGCGGGATCGGTTTCGCCATCGCGCAGGCGTTCGCGCGCGAGGGCGCCCGGGTCTGCGTGGCCGACGTCAACGCGGCCGGCGCCGACGCGGCGGGACGCGAGCTGCGCGGCCTGGGCATCGCCATGGACGTGACGCGCGAGGACCAGGTGGACGCCGGGGTCGCCCGCTGCGCGCGCGAGTTGGGTGGCATCGACGTAATGGTCTCCAACGCGGGGGTCCAGCACATCTCGGCGCTGACGGAGTTTGCCTACGCCGATTGGCGACGCGTCGTGGCGATCCACCTGGACGGTGGTTTCTTGCTTACCCGCGCCTGCCTGCGCGAGATGGTCAAGCAGAAGCGCGGAGGGTCGCTCATCTACATGGGCTCGGTGCACTCCAAGGAGGCGTCACCTTTGAAGGCGGCCTACGTCGCCGCCAAGCACGGCCTGCTGGGCCTCTGCCGCGCCGCCGCGAAGGAGGGCGCGCAGCACGGCGTCCGCGCGAACATCATCTGCCCCGGCTTCGTGCGCACGCCGCTCGTCGAGAAGCAGATCCCCGAGCAGGCCCGCGAGCTGGGCATCTCGGAAGAGCGCGTCATCAAGGAAGTCATGCTCAAGAACACCGTGGACGGCGAATTCACCACCACGGCCGACGTCGCCGAGGTGGCCGTCTTCCTCGCGTCCTTCCCCACCAACGCACTGACCGGCCAGTCCCTGAACGTCACCCACGGCTGGCACATGGAGTAGATCCGGGGACACCATCCGAGACGAGATCCGGGGACACCATACGCAACTCCGTGCCAACTCGGGTGACTTCCTGAATCACCCTCCGCTTACGTAACTCGCCCGAACCGCATTTTCGCATTCGTTGGTACATGGTCGGCCATGGCTCGCATGGCCCGCGCTGTCGTCGCTGCCCTTCCACACCACATCACGCAACGGGGGAACCGTAGACAACAGACGTTCTTCTGCACGGACGATTACCTCCTCTACATGGCGCTCACCGCAGAATGGTGCGGCCGCTGCGGCGTCCAGATCTGGGCCTACTGCTTGATGCCGAACCACGTCCACCTCGTCGCGGTTCCTGATGCGCCCGATGGGCTGCGCCAGGCCGTCGGTGAAGCACACCGGCGGTACACGACGGAGATCAACAGGCGCGAAGGCTGGCGCGGTCATCTCTGGCAGGGGCGGTTCGCCTCTTACGTCATGGACGACCGGTACACGCTCGCCGCGGCGAGGTACGTCGAGCTGAACCCGGTTCGCGCCAGCCTCGTGGCCCGCGCCGAAGATTATCGTTGGAGCAGCGCCCGCGCCCATCTTCTCGGTCGCGACGACTCCCTGGTCCGGGTGGCGCCGTTGCTTGCGCGCGCGGGCGACTGGTCTTCCTTTCTCGGGCAAGGCGCCAGTGCCGAGGACTCGCATTGCTTACGCACGCATGAAAGCACCGGACGACCTCTCGGCAGCGATGCCTTCGTCGACGATCTCGAGCGTGCATTGGGCCGCGTTCTCAGGCGGCGAGCGCCCGGACCGGCGCCGAAAGCAGGCGCCGACCGCATGCCCTGATGCGGCGAGTCGTTGGCACGCCAGGTTGCGTATGGTGTCCCCGAATCACCCCAGGTTGCGTATGGTGTCCCCGAATCACATCAGGCCCAGCGGGCGTTGAAGCGGACCAGCGCGCCGCGGTCGTCGTGGCTGACGACCTGCGGGCGGCTCACGTCCCCATTCGTGCCGCACACCTCGAGGATGTACTGGAGGTTGCCGCGCGTGACGTCGAAGAGCGACTCGCGGATGCCGGCGCCGTCGAACCGGGCCTCGATCACGCCAGCCTTCCGATCGGCGTCGCGCCAGGCGAAGTGAAGGCCTCGCGTGACCATGGAGTAGAGCCGATCCAGGTTGCCGAACAGCGTGTCCGGGGAGGCGCCGAACAGCGTGAGCGCGAGCTTGATCACCGGCCTCACCACCGACCCGCCGAGGTTGCGCGCCGCCACGAGCCCCAGCTCGTACGCCGCTTCTGGTCCGCCGCGGCGGGCCACCAGCTCCTCGAGGTCCTCCAGGCGGGCAGCCGCGATCCAGCTGAGCGGGCTGGGAGGATTGTCCATCATCTTCGCCGTCTCCGCCGGGGCCTCGGCTCGGATCGCCGCGCGCCAGCCTTTCTTGTCGATCATGTCGAGCGTCAGCCGGAAGGCCGATCCGAGGTAGCCCCGCTCGCGCGGGGTAGCGACGGTCGCGTTCATGGTGTGCTCCCTAGTACTGCCAGCCGAGCCGGAAATGCACCGACGGAAGCGGGTAGTTGCCGAACACGTCCACCACCCGGTCCGCCTGCGACTGCATGTCGGGCGGCGACCCCGGCGGAAGCGAGACCTGCGGATTCGAGCTCAGCTTGAGCTGCACGCCGCCGTCCACGCCGAGCACGATGCCGGGGCCGACGGTCCACAGGTAACCGATCCGCGGCGTCGCATACGTCGTGCTGACCGCCACGGATCCGTCGTAGTTCCCGAAGGTCGTCGACTGCGTTACCGAAGCCTTGAACGACTGCCGCCCGACCCCCGACCCGACGAAGAAGTTGCCCGCGAACGGAAACACGCGCACGTCCACTTCCCACGCCGAGAACTGGTCGAGACGCACCGTGGTCTGGCCGTTCTTGAGACCCGCCGCCGACAGCAGCGGGTCGGCGACGAACGACGGGAAGTCGCTGTAGGAAAACCCGACCGAGACGAAGCCGAACGCGCGCACGTAGAGCTGCGCATCGAGCGGGCGCGGCAGGCTCAAGCCGACGGTGGCCCCGACGTGGAAGGGGAGCCCGGACCCCGAAGGCTCTTGCGCTTCGTAGGGCAAAGGCGACCGCGCGGACGCCTTCTCCGCGGAAGACGCGTCGCCCGGCGCGGGCGCCGTCGCCGTCGCGCCGCCGGGAGCGGCATCGACGCGGACGGCGTCGAGCCGCCTGTCCTCCGCGCCGGCAGCGAACGAAAGAAGGAGGGAAGCAACGAGGACTTTGCGCATCCTGCAATTCCGCACGCCGCCGGACGGAGGGCGCAAGGGCCCTGCGTGCGGGTGTGTACGAGGGAACGCTCCGCCGTCGGAGCTGCGCATACTTGCACTTTCATTCACCGCGTACATTCGCTACGTAGACGCACCATGATCCGTGCCGCGCTCCTCCTCGCCTTGGTCGCCGTGGGCTGCGCGACCGTGCTCCCCGGCCCGCGCGTCGATGCTTCGGTCGCGCCTTCGCCTGCCCGAAGCTGGATCCCGCCGCAACCCGTGCCAACCGCGCGACCCCCCGAGCCCGATCCCGCGTTGGTGGCGCAGATCAAGCCAGGGATGCAGGTCACGCTTCAGCAGCTCCTCGCGTACGCGCTGTCCAACAATCCCCAGACGCGCTCGGCGTGGCTGAACGCCCGCGCGGCGGCCGCCGGGGCTGCGTCGCGGAGGTCCGCCTACTACCCCTCCATCGAGTTGGACGTCCAGGCCGGCTACACGCACCAGAGTTTCGCCAAGGGAGCGCTGACCTTCGACCAGTGGGCGCTCACGCCGAGCGCCCAGTTGACCTGGCTGCTCCTCGACCTGGGCGGCCGATCCGCCGACGTCGAGGAGGCGGACCGCTTGCTCGAGGCGGCGAACCTGAACCACGGCGCGGCGATCCAGGACCTGCTCCTGCTGGTCGAGCAGGGGTACTTCCAATACCAGGGCGCCAAGGCGCTCTTCACCGCCGCCCAGGCCAGCGTGAAGGAAGCCCAGATCGCCTATCAGGCGGCCGAGGAGCGCCGCCGCGCCGGCGTCGCGACCATCGCGGACATCTTGCAAGCGAAGACGCAGCTTTCCCAAGCCGTGCTGGCGCAGCAGCAAGCCGAGGGGAACGTCGCCACGGTGCGCGGCGCGCTGGCCACTTCGCTGGGCGTCTCGGCCACGCTGCCGGTCGACGTCTCCGACCTGCCCGAGCGGCTCGAGGTGAAGCCCCTGGGGGAGGCGGTCGACAAGCTGATCGAGCGCGCCGAGTCGCAGCGACCCGATCTGGCCCGCGCGCGCGCCCAGGCGCTGGCTGTCGCGAGCCGCGCCGACTCCATCCGGGCCCGCGGAT
>JBJMQJ010000426.1:0-12113 GCA_045802765.1 Myxococcales bacterium | reverse complement strand
GGCGGGCCCGTGGACGCGAGCGCATGGGGCGCGGGTCGAATTCCGCAGGGCGTGGCGGCGCGCGCCCCGATGCTTTCGGCCGCGCAATGGAGCGCGCTCCCCGAAGACGGCCGCTACGTGCTGTTCAGGCTGGCGGAGGCGCGCCGCGGTCCCGAGAAGCTCGATGCCGCGCTGCGCGAGCTGCGGATCATCTGAGGATGCCCATGCCCGACGAGCTGGAGCCTTCCGTCGTCACCGATTTCCAGGGGCGCATGACCTACGGCGGCTACCTGCGGCTCGACCGCCTGCTCTCGGCGCAGGTGCCGCTCTCGCAGCCTCCGCACCACGACGAGATGCTCTTCATCATCCAGCACCAGACCACCGAGCTGTGGTTCAAGCTGCTGCTGCACGAGCTGCGCGCCGCCATGCGATTCGTCCAGGCCGACGACCTGGAGCCGTCGTTCAAGATCCTCGCCCGCGTCAAGCACATCCAGGCCCAGCTGGTGAACCAGTGGTCCGTCCTGGCGACGCTCACGCCTTCGGAATACGGGCAGTTCCGCCACGTGCTCGGGCCGGCGAGCGGGTTCCAGTCGCCGCAGTACCGGCTGGTCGAGTTCATCCTGGGCAACAAGGACGCGCGCATGCTCCAGGTGCACCGGCAATCGCCCGAAGACCACGCGGAGCTGGAGGCCGCCCTGCGCGCGCCGTCCCTGTATGACGAGTTCCTCCGGCATCTCGCCCGCCGCGGCATGGCGATCCCGCGCGAGGTGCTGGAGCGGAATCTTTCGGATCCGCCTCCGCGGCACCCGGACCTCGTCGCCGTGTTCAAGCAGATCTACCAGGACCCGACGCGCTCCTGGGACGCGTACGAGATGTGCGAGAAGCTCGTCGACGTCGACGAGCAGTTCGCCATCTGGCGCTTCCGCCACGTGAAGGTCGTGCAGCGGATCATCGGCTCGAAGCGCGGCACGGGCGGCACGGCCGGCTACGACTACCTGAAGCAGCTCGTCGATCTCACCTTCTTCCCCGACCTCTGGTCCGTAAGGACCGAACTCCGCGGCTAGGACAAGAGATCACCGCGAAGCGCGCGAAGAGCGCGAAGGTTGTTTTGAAATCGAAATCCTTCGCGCGCTTCGCGCTCCTCGCGGTGATCGTCTAGTCCGCGCTCCTGCCCAGTCCGTAAGGCCGGAGCAGGGGGGTGAGGCGGGTGCGGATGAGGGAGTGGGCGAGGGAGTAGTCGACTTCGGAGGCGGAGCGGGCGGTGCGGGTCAGTTCGCGGAGGAGGGTGGACTGGAGGCGGCCGGCCTGCTGGGCGATGCGGTAGGGGACGCGGGTGAAGGTGACCAGTTGATAGCGGGAAAGATATTCGCCGGGGAAGCGGCGGGACAGCTCCGCCTCCACGTCCTTCCAGAGGACGAACTCGGGATCGGCCACCTTGTCGCGCATCTCGACGAAGTTCTCCACGGCCAGATCGGCAATGGCGTCCGCGTCGGGCGTGCGCGTCTCCGATAGCTCGGCGAATGCGCGCGACCAATCCGGCTCGCGATCGAGGATCTCCATCAGCACCGTGCAGTCCTCGAACCCGGCGTTCATCCCCTGGCCGAAGAACGGCACGATGGCGTGCGCCGCGTCTCCGACTAGCAGCGCCGCGCCGCGAGACCAAGGCGAGCACCTCACCGTCACCATGCGCCCGAGCGGCGCCTCCTCGAGCGCCTCGCCCAGGCGCGGGATGAGCGCGAGCGCGTCCGGGAACGTCGCCGCGAAGAAGCGTTGCGCGGACGCCGGCGCGGCGATGGAGGCGTAGGAGGCATCTCCCTCGAACGGCAGGAAGAGCGTGCAAGTGAAGCTGCCGTCCAGGTTGGGTAGCGCGATGAGCATGAAGTTCTTGCGTGGCCAGATGTGCAGCGCATTCTTCTCCAAGGAGAAGCCGCCGCCCGGCGCCGGCGGGATGGTCAGCTCTTTGTAGCCGAAGTCCAGGAAGCTCTCCTCGACCGACAGCCCGAGCGCGGCGCGCAGGGCCGACGCGCTGCCGTCCGAGCCGAAGACGATCCTTGCTTGCGCCTCGCGTTCCTCGCCGGTGCGCTCGTCCCGGAACCGGGCGCGACCGCCCGCGTACCCGACCAGGCGTTCGTGGAACTCGATGCGCACGCGGCCGGTCCGCTCGGCCTCGCTCATGAGGAGCTTGTTCAGCTCGCCGCGCGACATGGAGTTGATGAACTCGCCGTCGTCGCGCCCGTAGCGCAGGAAGCGCTGCTCGCCGGAGGCGGCGTGCACCATGCGCCCCCGCATCGGGATCGCCTGCTTCAGGACTTCCTCGTCGAGGCCTACCTGGTGCAGGGCGTAGAGGCCGCGAGTCGAGATGGCGAGGTTGATCGATCGCCCGGCGCCGATCTCCACGCGCCGCATGTCGGGCCGGCGCTCGAAGACGCGAACGTCGTGTCCGCGGCGAGCGAGGAAGAGCGAGAGCAGCGACCCGACCGGCCCCGCGCCGATGATGGTGAGCGGCTCAGCCACGCCGCAGCTCCTCGCGCAGCAGCGTGGCGAGGCGCTGGACGTCGGCGAAACGCGTGTAGAGCGGGGGCGCGGAGACGCGCAGCACGTCCGGAGGGCGAGCGTCGCAGACCGCGCCTCGCCCCCGCAGCGCGGCGAGGAGCTGTGCCGAGTCGCCCGGCACCCGCAATGCCAGCATCGCTCCGCGGCGCTGCGGATCGGGCGGCGTGAGAACCTCGGCCACGCCACGCAGCAGCCGTTCGAGGTACGCGATCAGCTGGACGCTCTTCTCCCGCAGCGCGCGGATGCCCGCCGCGTCGAACAGCTCGAGCGAGGCGCGCAGCGCGGCAAGCTGCAGGATGGGCGGATTGGACAGCTGCCACCCTTCGGCCCCTCCGATGGGGCGGAACTCGCCCGGCATGGCGAAGCGCGACTCCTTGTCGTGTCCCCACCAGCCCGCGAAGCGCGGCAAATCGGCGGCGGCGTGCCGATCGTGCACGAAGGCGCCGCCGAGAGCGCCCGGCCCGGCGTTCAGGTACTTGTAATTGCACCAGACGGCGAAGTCGGCGCCCCACTCGTGCAGCGACAGCTCGAGGTTGCCGATCCCGTGAGCGAGGTCGAAGCCGGCTACGCATCCGCGCTCGTGCGCCGCCCGCGTGAGCCTTTCGACGTCGAATGCCTCTCCGGTGACGAAGTTCGGCGACCCGAGCAAGAGCAGCGCCACCGAATCGTCGAGGTGACGCGCCGGGTCCTCACCTCTGGGCACTTCCACCAGGGCCTCGGGAAACCCGTGGAACCGCGCCTGCGACACGAGCGCGTACCGGTCGGACGGGAATGCGCCCTGCTCGACGACGATGCGATGGCGGCGGCGGTCCGGCCGGTAGAACGATACGAGAAGGAGGTGCAGGTTCACCGTCAGCGAATTCATCACCACCACTTCGTGCGGCCGGGCGCCGGCGAGCCGCGCCACGGGCTCCGCGAACGGCTCGTGGTACGGCAGCCACGGGCGCTCGCCTTCGTGGTGGCCCAGGACCGCGCGCCGGCCCCAGGCATCGATCTCCGCGAGCACGTATTCGCGCGCGCGGCGAGGCATGAGGCCGAGCGAGTGACCGGCGAAGTACAGCTCGACGCCCTCGGGGAAAACGAACTCGTCGCGGAAGCGCGCCAGCGGATCGGCCGCGTCCTGCGCGCGCGCCCAGGCGCCCTCGTCGCCGGCGCCGGTCATGCGAGGTCGAGCTCCGGCGCCTCGCGGCCCAGCCATTCCAGCGCGTTCGCCGCGAGCAGCCCGCCCCGCGCTCGGGCATCCAATTCCAGCGACCGGATCAGCGCGCCCGGCCGCTCCTCGCCGAGCGGGAACGGATAATCGCTCCCGAGCGCCACGCGGCGCGGCCCGAAGGTGTCCAGCACGAAGCGCAGCGCGCGGGCGTCGTGCACCAGCGAGTCCACCCAGAAGCGCCCCAGGTAGCGCGAGGGAGGGTGCGGGTTGTCCACCGCGACCAGGTCGGGGCGGCAATCGAAGCCGTGCTGGATGCGGCCCAGCGTGCCCGCGAAAGCGCCGCCGCCGTGTGCGAAACAGACGCGCAGCGCGGGGAGCCGCTCGAAGACGCCGCCGAAGATCATCGAGCAGATCGCCTGCGACACCTCCGCCGGCATGCCCACCAGCCAGGGCAGCCAGTACTTCTGCATGCGTTCCTGCCCCATCATGTCCCACGGATGCACGAAGACGGCCGCGCCGAGCTCCTCGGCCTGCGCGAAGACCGGGAACAGCTCCGCGCGATCGAGGTTCCAGTCGCCCACGTGCGAGCCGATCTGCACGCCGGCGAGCCCGAGGTCGCTCACGCATCGGATCAGCTCGCGCGCGGCGAGGTCGGGCGCCTGCAGCGGCAGGGTCCCCACGCCGACGAACCTCCGCGGGTGGGCCGCGCAGAGCGAGGCGATGTGGTCGTTGAGGAACCGCGCCACGTCGAGCGCGTGGCGCGGATCGCGGATCCAGTAGGAGAACATCACCGGAACGGTCGAGAGCACCTGCACGCCCACGCCGCTCTCGTCGCACTCGCGCAGCCGCACGAGCGGATCCCACGCGTTGCTCGTCACCTCGCGGAACTGCGTCCCGTCGTCCCGCACCATGCGCGCCTTGCACTCGCCGAGACGCTCGAGCTGCACGAAGCCGCCGTACCCGAACCGCTCGCTCCAGCGGGGCAGCTCGGGAGGCAAGACGTGCGTGTGGACGTCAACGCTTCTCATGCTCGTGCCCACACTTCTTGCAGGTCGTGTTCTTCGCGTCGCCCCAGTACCGCGCGAAGATGGGCGGGAGCTGCTTGACGATGTCGGTCAGGTGGAACGACTCGCGGTACAGCTCGTCGCCGCAGCGGTCGCAGACCCAGAGGAACGTGTCGAGCTCGTCGGCAAGGCGGCGCCGCTCGAGGACCAGCCCGACGGTGTTCGGCGGCCGCTGCGGCGAGTGCGGGATTCGCGGAGGAAGCAGGAAGATCTCCCCTTCGCGGATGGGAATGTCGCGCGGCTTGCCGTGCTCGAGGACGCGCAGCGCGATGTCCCCCTCTATCTGGTAGAAGAACTCTTCGCCTTCATCGATGTGGTAGTCGCTGCGCGCGTTGGGCCCGCCGACCACCGTGACCATGAAGTCGCGGTCGCCTTCCCAGATCTGCGCGTTGCCCACCGGCGGCTTGAGCAGGTGGCGGTGCTCGTCGATCCAGCGCCTGAAGTTGAGCGGCTTCATCTCCGGCATGGCTCACTCCACCGTGGCGATGCACTTGAGCTCGATGGCGATGGGCGTCGGCAGCGCCGCGACCTCCACCGTCGTGCGGCAGGGCTGCGCGTCCTTGAAGTACTCGGCCCAGAGCCGGTTGTAGGCGGCGAAGTCGCGGCGAAGGTCGGTCATGAACACCGTGACGTCCACCAACCTCTCCCAGCTCGACCCGGCTTCCTCGAGCACGGCGCGGACGTTGGCGAACACCGAGCGGCACTGCGCCTCGATCTCGTAGCTCTCGACGCTGCCGTCGGCGCGCAGCTTGACCCCCGGGATCTCCCGCGATCCCCGCACGCGCGGGCCGATCCCGGAGAGGAAGAGCAGGTTTCCCACCCGCCGCGCGTGCGGATACGCTCCGACCGGCTCGGGCGCGCGCTGCGACTCGATGCCGGCGCTCATAGCTTCACGCACACGTTCTTCGCCTCGGTGAAGAAGCGCAGGGCGTCGAATCCGCCCTCGCGGCCTACTCCGGATTCCTTCACGCCGCCGAAGGGCGTACGCAGGTCGCGCATCATCCAACAATTCACCCAGACGATCCCCGAGTGCAGCCGGGCAGCCACGCGGTGCGCGCGGGACAGGTCTCGCGTCCAGAGGGAAGCGGCGAGGCCGTAGCGCGTGGCGTTGGCAAGCTGCACCGCCTCGTCCACCTCGTCGAACGGCTGGAGCGTGGCGACGGGTCCGAAGATCTCCTCCTGGTTCGTCCGGCACGAAGGCCCCAGCCCTTCGATCACGGTCGGTTCCACGAACCACCCGTCCCGGCAGCGCCCCTGAAGGCGCGCCTGCTTCCCCCCGCACAGGACGCGGCCGCCTTCCTTCTGCGCCAGCTCCAGGCAGCCCATCACCTTGTCGAAATGTTGCCGCGAGACGAGCGAGCCCTGCTCGGTCGCGGGGTCGAGCGGATCGCCGATGCGCAAGGCTCGCGCGTGCGCGACCAGGCGCTCCTTGACCTCGTCGTACACCGGGCGCGCAACCAGGATGCGCGAACCGCACAAGCAGATCTGCCCCTGGTTCTGGAACGCCGCGCGCGCGGTCTGCGCCACCGCGTCGGGAAGGTCCGCGTCGGCGAAGATCAGGTTGGGGTTCTTGCCGCCCATCTCGAGCGACGCCTTGACGAACCGCTGCGCAGTGTGGGCGGCGATCTCGCGGCCCACACGGGTCGACCCGGTGAAGCTGACCGCCCGCACCTCGGGGTGGGCGACCAACGCGCTGCCGGCGCGCGGCCCCAGGCCTTGGACGATGTTGAGGACCCCCGCCGGCAGCCCGGCCTCGCTGCACAGCTCGCCGAGGAGATGGGCCGTCATCGGCGTCACCTCGCTCGGTTTGGCGACCACGCAATTCCCCGCCGCGAGCGCGGGCGCCACCTTCCAGGTGAGCAGGTAGAGCGGCAGGTTCCAGGGCGAGATGCAGGCGACGACCCCGAGCGGCTCCCGCAGCGTGTAGTTCAGCGCCACCTCGTCGGTGGGATGCGCCTCGCTGTGCCACTGGGTGATCGCGTCGGCGAAGAACTCGAAGTTCTGCGCGGCGCGCGGCACTTCGATGGATGAGGCCAGCGCGACGGGCTTGCCGCCGTCGACCGCCTCGGCGCGGGCCAGCCGGTCCTTGTCGCGCTCGATGAGGCGCGCCACCGCGCGGAGCAGCCGCGAGCGCTGGGCGACGGGCGTGGCCGACCAGCCCGGAAAGGCGCGTCGCGCCGCCGCGACAGCCCGCTCCACGTCGGCGGCGTCGCTCGAGGCGACGCGGCCGTACGGCGCGCCCGCAGCCGGATCGACGTTGTCCAGCCACTCCGCCGCGGCGACATGCTTGCCGTCGATGTAGTTGAGCGCGTCCACCGAGCGTCCTACCTACACTCAGGCCCCGTCCGGCGTCGAGGCTCCGCCGTGCTAACGTAGCCGTCACCACGTGCGAATCCACTTCCTCTTCGAGTGGCTGGACCTCGCGCTGCGCTGGGCGCACGTCTTCGCCGGCATCCTCTGGGTCGGCACCACCTACTACTTCACCTGGGTCGGACGCCGCCTCGGCGAAGAGGTCGCGGGCGTGTCGGTCGTCCACGGCGGCGCGTTCTACACGGTGCGCAAGCAGACGGATCCGCCGGAGCAGCTGCACTGGTTCCGCTGGGAGGCGCTCACCACCTGGCTGACCGGCCTCGCCCTGCTCTGGATCGTCTATTACCTGCGCGGCCGCGGCGTCGGAGTGAGCGGGCTGAGCAGACCCGCCGCCTTCGGCGTCGCCATCTCTGTCCTGCTTTTCGCCTGGGTCGTGTACGACCTCCTCTGGCTCTCCCCTCTGGCGCGGTTCGAGACGCCGCTGGTGGCGCTCTGCTACCTGATCCTCGTCGCCCTCTCCTACGGGCTCATGCAGGTCTTCAACGGGCGCGCCGCCTACATCCACGTGGGCGCGCTTCTCGGCACGCTGATGACCGCCAACGTCTGGCTGCGCATCGTCCCCGCGTACCGGCGAATCCTGGCGAGCGCGCGCGCCGGGCGGCCGCTCGACGACGCGCTGGTGGCGCGGGCGCAGCTGCGCAGCAAGCACAACGCCTTCCTCGCCATGCCGACCGTGCTCACCATGATCAGCAACCACTACCCGGCCTCGACCTACGGGTCGCAGCACGCCTGGCTGGTGCTGGCCGTGTTGATCCTCGTCGGGTGGGCCGCTGCGAAAGTGATCAGGGATCACTGAACCGACAGCTCAGCGGGAATTGACTGCTCCGCCGTACACACCACCCTCTTCGATCCGGCGCCTTCCCGCGGCTCTCCAAGGAGAGGTCGGGAAGCCCGCCCTTCGGATTCGTCACTTCTCCGCGCGGTCCCGCGGAGTCGAGTCGCGACAACCTTCGACTCTGGCGTCGACGCTTCGGGGACAACGCAGGTGCCCGGTTTGCTTTTCAGCGCGGGTATGCGATCGCTAGCGCGACGAATTCCTGGCCCGGCAAGCGCCGCCGCTGACTGCCGGCCGGTGTAGATAAGGCCTGCCCAGGGAGTAGCAAGACTTCGCAAGACTTCGCAAGACTTCGCAAGCCCTCGCAACTACTCGGGACGCGGCGGCCCCGGATTCCAACCCATCGCAGACTTTCGCTCCCTTCATCGAGGATTCTGCGGGCAGGTTGCGGACGCTGCTGACGGCCAGGGAGGTGGCGGCGTACCTGAGGGGTCTCGACAGCCACCGTCTACGAGCTGTGTGCGCGCGTCCCCCGAGTCCATTGCGCCCGCCCGGCGAGACCGAGGCCGGGGTGGGCGCGTCACGCACCATCGCGGAACGCTCCAGGATCGACGCCCCGGACACGGAGCAGCCGGTAGAGCCTGGGCCGCGTGATTCCCAGGTGGCGCGCGGTCGCGGCCACCCCGCCGTGGAAGCGCTCGAGCAGCTGTTCGAGGCCATCCTTGTCGACGATGAGGGGCCCTCTTTCGTCGGGGATGGGTGCCAGCGTGCGGCTGTTCCAGAGCGCGGAGCGGACCTCCGCGTCCAGCGAGAGAGGTTCCCCGGCGCGCGCGCAAATCGTGGCGATCGACAGGACGTTGAACAGACCCCGGACGTTCAGCGGCCAGTCATGCACGAGCAGAGCCTCGGCGAGATCGCTGGTGAGAGGCCGGCCGCCGGCGTCGCAACGCGCCAAGAGATTCCTGGTGAGCGCCGGGATGTCCTCGCGCCGGTCGCGCAGCCGCGGCACGCGGATGGTCCACTGCGCCAGGCGCGAGTACAGATCGGAGCGGAAGGAGCGCTCCTGCACCAGCGCCATGAGCTCGCGCGTGGTGGTCGCAATCACCCGGACGTCGATGGCGTGGTCGCGCGTGCTTCCCACCGGACGCACCTCGCGCATCTCCAGCACGCGCAGGAGGTTCGCCTGCAGCGCGAAAGGGATTTCGGCGACTTCGTCGAGAAGAAGAGTCCCGCCGCTCGCCGCGCGGAAGAGCCCCTGCTGGTCCGAGACGGCCCCGGTGAACGCTCCGCGGACATGGCCGAACAGATCGCTGGGAAGAAGACCTTCCGCGAAAGCGCCACAATTCACGGCGAGGAACGGACCGGGCCGTCCGCTGCGCTCGTGGAGAGTGCGGGCGACGACTTCCTTTCCGGTGCCGGTTTCGCCGGTGAGGACCACCGTATGCTTGTGCGACGCGACGGCTTCGATGCTGCGTCGGACGGCGACGAGCGATGCGCTGCTCCCGACCAGCTCGGACACCGGTTCGGCGAGGGTAACGGCGGCGGCAGGTGCGTACACGAAAAGCGTGTCGCCGAGGCGAAGGACGTCACCGGCGTCGAGGCCGCGCTCACCGATCAGCGCATCGCCGTTCAGACGCGTACCGCCACCGCTTGCCAGATCGCGGACGAAGGTGCGTCCGCCGTCGATGCGGATCTCCGCATGCCGCACCGACATGCGCGCGTCTTCGAAGGGCTCCGCGAACACGGCAACACCCGTGCCAAGGACGAGCCCGTCTCGCGGAATCCGCCGACGCTCCGTCGCGCCGCGGCCCTGGTCCGCGAAGGCATGGACGAGCGTCGGAACCAGCTCGGCTGGGTCGGAGCGCGCACCACCTGCCGGGCGGATCGAAACCATCCCATCCTCTCCGCGTCCCGGAGGCGTACATGTTCCACTCAGATGAGGGGGCGCGAGCGCCACTTCTACCGTGGATTCGCGGATTTGTGCAACCCGGACGTCCGGCGAACGCTCGCAACCAGCGTGTCGCGACCGCGCCGGCGGGGACGCCCTCCTGTTTTCCGGTGCTTGGCATGCGTGCGCTGCTGGTACGGGGCGTGCGTAGGGCGGGCCTGAGACATTGTCGCAGCAGACCTTCAGACAAAATGCCCGGAGCATCCAATGAATCGACGGAGTACGGCACCAGTCGGCTTGATCGTCCCGCTCGCCATGGTCTTTTTCGCGGCGTGCGGCCCCGCGTCCGACGAATTCGCCGCATCGGGCGATTCCTCGGACTCAATCTCGCTGGTTAGTGCCGCGGCAACGGCACCATCGCTGGGATCGGCGGCGAGCTTCGCGGTTCTCGCCGGCACGGCAGTGACCTGCACGGATGCCACGGTGACCGGAAACGTCGGCGTCTACCCCGGCGTCACCATCACGCAGACGAGTTGTCCGGTGACCGGCACCATCGATGCCGGCGATTCCGTCGCAGCGCAGGCGCACAACGACTTCGTACTCGCGTACGACGCGTTCAAGGCGCTGCCGTGCGGGAAGACCCTGACGACGCTCGATGGCCAGACGCTTTCAGCCGGCGTCTTCTGTTTCGACGCCGCAGCGACTTCGACGGGAGGCGTGTTGACGCTCGACGGGCCATCCGATGGGATCTGGATCTTCAAGATCGGCTCGCTCGGCACCGGCGCGCTAACGGGCACCAACTTCACGGTCGTCAAGCCCGACGGGTCGGCGCCGCCCTGCAACAGCGTCTACTGGTGGGTGGCCGAAGCAGCGACGATGACGGACTCGAAGTTCGTGGGAACAATCCTCGCCGGGGCCGCCATCACCCTGACGCGTGGGACGTTCAATGGGAATGCCTACGCGCTGGCGGCGACGACGATCACCGGCGCCGCGGCTACTGCCTGCACCCTCGGCGGCGGTACTACTCCGTCGTGCAAGGGAAGCGACCGCGTCACCGGCGGGGGATGGATCCGCGAGACGCCGTACCACGCCAAAGGCACGTTCAGCGTCTCCGGCGGGATCAAGCACGAGACGACGTCGGGCCATCTGACCTATGAGGATCACGGCCGCAACGGCCCCAAGGTGAGCGGAGCGCGCGTCACGTCGTACATCGCGCTCGACAAGAGCACGCGCCGCATCGAGGGCACCGCGAACGTCAACGGGCGCGCTGGCTTCACCTTCCGGGTAGACGTGAGCGACAACGGTGAGCCGGGCAGGAACGACACCTTCGCGATCCACCTCTCGAACGGCTACACCGCCTCGGGGACGGTCGCGGGCGGCAATATCCAGCTGCACAAGGCACACGGACGCGGCTGCGATGAAAAGGATCATGACGAGGCTGGCCATCACGACGATCACGACGATCATGACGACTAGACCGTCGCGCTGAACCGCTCCGGCACTCCGGAACATCGGGGACCCGGCGTACTGGGTCCCTCTTTTCTTGCTGGCGTGCGTGACGAATTGTGCCAGGCGATTGACTTGAGCCGCTGGCATGGCGCATGCGTGAACACCTTTCGAACACTCAATCGGATCGCCGGGGAGGCTTCATGTCGGCCAAGGATGTGTACGTCGCCAGGATGGAGACGCAACTCAACGAGTGGACCAAAAGGCTCGCGGCGATGAAGGTGAAGCTCGACGAGGTCGAGTTGCAAAGCCGTCTCGCCTTCCACAAGCAGGTCGAGGCTTCGCAGCAGCACCACGAGGACGCTTGCATGCACCTCGACGAGCTCAAGCAGTCCGGAGAGGACGCCTGGGAGGCCCTGAAGCTTGGCGTGGAGGCCGCGTGGAAGGAGCTGGCCGCTTCGACGAAGTCTGAGCGGACGTAGATCACCCGCGCGCGGATCCCAAGATGGCGCACCATCCGGAGCTTCGAAGATTGTCGTGATCGTCGCGGATTGCCTGTAGGCGCCCGCGAGCGCGTCCGTGCATCGTCGCACGCGCGCTGACTCTGCGCCGCACCCTTCCCATTCCGAACGTACGCGGACGGTCGCGAACGGCCTCCGCGCCGCTGTGCGCCGGCCCGAACCCGCGGATTCACAGGGTTTTTACCGGGCGCCCGGATGGCCCGGGTCGTGCTCAAGGATGAATCAACCCTATCGGTGAGCGGCGGAGTCACTCCCCGGTTCAGGGCCTCACATCCCTCGCTCGCACACATGGAGACTCCATGATCAGCTTCTCTTCGCGACAACGCTGCAGCTCTGGCGGCGTCGCGCAGTTCCTCGGCCTCAT
>JBJMQJ010000425.1:0-7628 GCA_045802765.1 Myxococcales bacterium | reverse complement strand
TGTCCGCAGTGCACGCGAAGCAGCTGCCCGATGCGTCGCACCAGGGCTGCGAAGCATTCTTGTTGCTGCACTGCGCGTTCGTCGCGCACGAGACGCACGAATTGGTCGACGAGTCGCAGATCGGAGTCATGCCCGTGCACTGGGCGTCCGCCGTGCACTGGTTGGTCAGATTGAAGCTCGCCGGCGTGGGCGCGTCGGGCGTCGAGGCGGCCACGGTGTACTGTCCGGAGATCGAGTTGGCGGTTGCAGTGAGGCTCGCGATTCCCGATGCATTGGTGGTCGCGGTCAGGCATCCCGCCGCGGCGGGGACGCAGGCCGATCCGCCGCTCAGCGTCGCCGTCGGTCCGCTGCCAGGCGCCTGGAAGGTGACTACCGCTCCCAGCACCGCGGCGCCGGTTCCGTCGAGGACGAGCGCTTGCAATTGCGAGCCGAACGCCGCGCCCACCGTGGCCGTCTGCGGGCTGCCCGCTTGCACCTCGATGGTCTCCCCGCCGTCGTTCGTGAGCGTGAACCTCGCCGGAGTCGAGACGCCTGCCACGCTCGCGGTGACGGTGAAGACGCCGCCGGTCGCGTTCGCCGTCGCGGTAACGCTGGCGAGCCCGGAGGCGTCCGTGACCGCGGTGGCTGCCGAGAGGGCCGCGGTCGCTCCGCTCGAGCCGGTCTGCGCAGCGAAGCTCACGGTGATGCCCGGGAGCGAGTTGCCCGAAGCGTCGGCGACGACGACGACCAGTGGGCTCGCGAAGGCGGCGCCGGTCGGGGCCGTCTGCGGGTTCCCGCTGACGATGAAGACGGCGGCGGGACCGGTGGAGACGTTCTGCAGATGGAAGGTCGCCGGGGTGGCGACGCCCGACACGGACGCCGTCACGGTGAAGGCGCCGACCGTGGCGTTGGCAGTCGCGGTCACGCTCGACATGCCCGAGGAGTCGGCCGTGGCGCTCACGCTCGCGCCGCTCGTGCTGCCGTTCGAGACGGTGCACGACGCGCCCGAGGCGGGCACCGCGGTGTAGGTCACCGTGGCTCCGGGAATGGAATTGCCGGCCGCGTCGCGGACCACTGCCACCAGAGGTGCTCCGTACTGAGTGTTGATCGGCGCTAGCTGTGGGTCCGTCGAGCTGCCGCCATTGACGTAGGTGATCGACGCGGGCGGCCCGACGTTGGTGAGGCTGAACGTAGCGGGCGAAGAGACGCCGCTCACCGTTGCGTTCGCCGTGTACGCGCCGGGCGTCGAATTGGCGGTCGCCGTCCGCGTCGCGATGCCGGACGCATTCGTCGTGGCGGTGCCCGTCCCGAGAGTGGCGGACGCTCCGCCCGCGGACGGGACCGCGGAGAAGGTGACGATCGTGTTCGGCACCGGAGTGCCGTTCGAGTCGGTGACCAGGACCTGGAGCGGGCTCCCGAATGCGGTGCCGGTCGGCGTGAGCTGGTTGTTTCCCGAGTAGACGAAGACGGACGCGGGCGCAGCGGGCGCGGGCGCCGCCGCGAACGTCGCGGTGACGTTCATGTTCCCGGAGATGGTGAGCGTGCAGCGCGAGGGCGGCGGGCTGGCCGTGCACGAGGCGGGAAGCCCGGTGCCGCTCCATCCGGTGAACGACGCGCCGGCTATGGGAGAGGCGCTCAGCACCACCTGAGACCCGTCCGCGAAGGTCCCCGAAGCCGACCCGCAGCTCGTTCCACAAGAAAGGCCGGCCGGCGCCGAGGAGACGGACCCGTTCGCGTTGCCGCCCGTCTTCGTAACGGTGAGCGTGCGCGGCGTTCCGACGAAGACGGTCACCGTCGAGCTGTTGTTGGTGAGGTCCGGATCGGTCGTCCCGCTCGGCGCCGAAGTGCCGGCGGTGTTGACCATCGTCCCCGACGCGCTCGCGGAGACGGTGCCGAAGACCTTGATGGTGAGCTGCCCGCCGCCAGCGCCCGCGTTGAATCCGAGGCGCGGCGAGAGCGAGATGGAGTTTCCGGTGCCGTTGAAGGTCGCCGCCCCGCCCTGGTCGCGGCACTTCGTCGGGGTCCCAGTCCCGCTGCCGTTGGCGGTCACCGTGCAGGCCCACGTCACGCCCGTGAGCTGCGAGGGGATCACGTCGGTAAAGGTGACGCTGCGGCCGAGCGAGGCACGGATCTGATCCGTGGTGCTGTTGTTGGTAATGGTGATGGTGTAGAGCGGGTTGTTCGCCCCGCTCGTGAACGCGGCGCCCGGCTGGACGGCGGTGACGCTCGCGGTCTTCACCACGACGATGTCCGCATACCGCGTCGTCGACGCGTTGACCGCCGTCGTGACCTTCGCGCCGAGCAGCGTCGGCTCGTTGACCGAGCCGATCGAATAGTTTCCGTTGACGATCTTACCGGTCGCGCTCGCGGCGACGTTGACGGTGATGGTGAAGCTGCCCGACGCGCCCGGATTGAGGGTACCGATCGGGCACGAGACCGTGCCGGCGCTGCCCGCCGCGGGTGCCGTACATCCCGTGATGCCGGACACCGAGGCGAAGGTGGTATTGGGCGGGGTGACCTGATCGACGTGAGCGCCGAGCGCCGCGGTCGTGCCGCCGTTCGCATAACGGAGCGTGTACGTCAGCGTGGCGCCGGCGCTCACCGACTGCGGAGCGCTGGCGGTCACGTATGGGCCGGGGACCGTCGAGCCCATCCCGTCGAGGTAGACGCGGCCGAAGTGGCCGCCCAGCGAGCACCCGGAGGCGACGACCGTGAGCTGCACCTGGTCGCCGACGGACAGCGCGGTATTGCCGGGCGAGATGTCGACCAGGGCCCAGTCGAGCCACTGGGTCGCGTTGCCCGTCGCGATGCTGGTCGTGGTGTGCCACGGAACTCCGGTCTGCCCGGCGGTATTGAAGCCCGTGTAGAGCGTCGTGCCGCGCGTCAGGTCGAGCAGCTCGACGTAGAAGTACGGCTGCTGATTGAACGAGTGCGCCGGATTCTCGAGCACCGGCGCGATGGCGAACCGCACGTGGATCTGCCCGTCGGTCGGGTCGACGTCGGCGAGGCTCACCGTCATCGACTGTCGCAAGACGTTGGCGTTCTTGTTCTTCCCGTTGGTCGTCGCGTCCTTGTAGTTGAGCCGCGCGGAGCGCTGTCCGTAGAGCGGGAAGCGGAACGTCTGCCCGGTGCCGAGGTCCGGGTCGGCCTGCGCCAGGGTCGTCCCGCCGACGACGGACGTTCCGTTGACGCCAGTGCCGGGCCCGGACAGGTTGAGCGCCGAGAAGCTGGAGGGAGGCGCGCTCGCCGTCCCGCTGACGCCGTTCGCGTCGAGGTAATTGAGCAGCGTCCATCCCGAGGGCGGCAGCGTCCCGATCGCATCGTTCTCGAAGTCGCCGTTGGTGAAGAGGAAACGCTGGGCGAAGGGCGGCACGTGGAACGTCCCCGCGTCGCTTTGCGATCCGTTTCCGCACGCCGCGAGCACGCCCAGCGCGAGCAGCGCCAGGACGCGTCGACAAGTCGCCGGACACACGGATCCGTTGCCCATTCTCTCCCCCGTTGCAGCGCAGGCGCTCCGAGCCTTCGAAAGTCGGGCTCGCACGAGCGGAAGTCCACAAACGAGCAATCGGACGGATCGCAATGCGCTTGAGAGTGGCGGGTAGGTGCCTCTGCGCACCGCAGATACGCTGCGTCGTGCGAGCCCTGACTACGCCGGCGGGCTCAGCTATTGGAGCGCGAACCGCGCCACCGCGTCCTCGTTCCAGTCGAGCCCGGCGCCGGGCGCCTCGGCGGGCCGCGCCTGCCCGTCGGCGATCTCCAGCGGACGCGCGAGAATCGGTACGGCCCAATCGACGTACTCCAGGAAGTGCGCCGACGGCGTCACCGCGAGCAGATGCGCGCTCACCTCGGGATGGAGATGCGACGACATCTCGAGCCCGGCGGCGTCGGCGAGCGCCGCCGCCCGGAGCCAACCGGTCACTCCGCCGATGCGGGCCACGTCGGGCATGACGTAGTCGGCCGCTCCTGCCGCGATCGCCGCCGCCATCGCGTGCGTGCCGAGGAAGTTCTCGCCGATCTGGATCGGAGTCTCCAGCTCGCGCGCGATGCGCGCGGCCCCCGCGTAGTCGTCGTGCCGTACCGGCTCCTCGATCCAATAGACGCGCTCCCGGTCGAGCGCGCGGCCGCGGGCGAGCGCCTCCGCGACCGTGAGCGCTTGGTTGAAGTCCGTCATGAGCAGGGCCTCGTCCGGGATCTTCGCCCGGACGGCGCGCGTGGCCATGACATCGTCCCAGAGCGTCTTGCGCCCGAGGCGGAGCTTCACCGCGCGGAAGCCTTCGGCCAGGAGCTCCAGGGCCTCCTCCGCAACCTTTTCCGGCGGGTCGAGCCCAAGCGCGTTGCTGTTGTACGCCGGCACCGGGCGCAGCTCGCCCCCGAGCAGCCGCGCCAGCGGGAGCGCCGTCGCGCGGGCCAACGCGTCCCAAAGCGCTACGTCGAGCCCCGACATGGCGATGGTCGGGAGCCCTTCGCGGCCCAGCAGCGTGAAGCGGGCGTGCAGCTTCTTCGCGATCGCCATCGGCGCGACTGACTCGCCCCGAACCATGTCCACGATTCCTGCGAGGAGCTGCCTGATCGCGCGAGCTCCCACGTCCGAGTACGCGAAGAGGTAAGCCCGGCCGGGGACCCCTTCCTCGGTCTCCAGGTCGATGAGGACCAGCGGCGCATGGGCAATCGTTCCGCCGCTCGTCCCGAGCGGCCGGCGCATCGGCACGCGAACAGCCCGGGTGCGGAGCCCGCGGATGGTCAGCTTGGCTTGGGGTGACGGCAGCGGATCGCCTCGTTCCGCGGTGGCCATGTTCGCTCCTATCTCGGTAAAGGGGTACTGCGCCACCGTGCCACCGGGCGTGAGCACACCGAACGGAAAGCGGCCGTCACCTCATTTCCGCGCGGTGAGGATGATCGCCTGGGCAGGAAAGCTCATCCGGTCGTCCGGAAAGTAGGGCCGGATGGCTTCCTCCACCTCGGCCCTCGCTCGTTGGAGCTGCGCGGGCGCGAGCTGTGGCACTACCGTCCGGAGCGTCTCGGACATCTCGACGCGGAGCGGCCAGAAGTCCTTCCGTCCAATGGGAGCCTCGATGCGGAAGTCGAGCACGCGCTCCGAGACCGCTGCTGCGCCAGCCTGCGCGATCAGGCCGGCCAGCTTCCCCGCCTGTGCGTAACGGAACGCGCCGGGAGCATCGGGCGCCGTGGCCGGTAGTTGCACGTGATGCGCGACAACCTGAAGCGTCGCCTGGAAGAACGGGTTGAATTCGCTCCGGTGCCAGACTGCGAGAGCCATGCGCCCATGCGCCCCGAGCACCCGGAGCATCTCGCGCAGCGAGGCGATCGGGTCGGCGAAGAACATGGCGCCCAGCCTGCAAACGACGGCGTCGAAGCAGCCGGTTCGAAACGGCAGCGCGCCAGCGGCGCATCGAGCGAAGGTGACGTTGCGCAAACTTCGGCGGCGCGCCTCGCGCTTCGCCACGGCGATCATGCCCGCCACCGGGTCCGTGGAGGTGACCGAGCTCGAGGGCCCGCAGACCTCGGCGATCCGCAGCGACGGCTCTCCGGTGCCCGCCGCGACGTCGAGTGCGGACTGTCCCGCCCCCAGGTCGGCGTCCTCGATCAAGGCATCCGAGAGGGGTGCGAACATTGCCCGGATTGCCGAGGCGTGCTTGTCCCAATAGGGAGCGGACTCGCTCCATGCCCTCAGGCTGGCGGTCTCTTGGTCCTTGGGGTTGCTCACGCGCGGCTCACGGGGATACCACGAGCAGCCGCGACAGACCGACAGCTCGGCGGCCGCCCCCGCCGCTCGCTATGCTGCGGCCGATGAGCAGGCTCGACGAATTCGCGGCGGTGTATCAGTTCAACGAGGTCCACCGGATCCGCATCCGCGCGCCGAGGAGCCGGATCTACCGGTCCATCAAGGAAGTGACCGCCGGCGAGATCGCGTTGTTTCGCGCGCTGACCTGGATCCGGCGGCTCGGGAGAGCAGGTGGGGAGAGCATCCTCAATCCTCCCCGTGACGAACCGATCCTGGGAGTCGCCACCCGGACGGGATTCTTGCTGCTCGCGGACGACCCGGAACGCGAGCTGGTCGTCGGGACGCTCGTGATCGCTCCTACAGGCGTGGCGAGACCCGCTACACCCGAGAAGTTCAAGGAGCTCGCGGTTCCCGGTGTCGCGAAGGCGGTGATGAACTTCCGCATCGAAGATGCGGGCGACAGCACGTCCCTGGTCTCGACGGAGACGCGCGTACACGCGACCGACGCATCGGCGCGGCGCCGATTCGCCCAATACTGGGCCCTCATCCGTCCCGCCAGCGGCTTGCTCCGCAGGACGTGGTTGCGCGCGATCAAGCGCCGCGCGGAGCGCCAGCATGGTTCTGCGCTCTGACCATCCGAGAGCTGCCCGTCACCCTCGATGACCACGGCGTGGCGCCCAGCATGGGACCTGTCGTCCACGGGTACGCGTCAGCCCGGCAACTGGATACGTGATTCTGCGAATCCGCGGGCTCCTCCCCGACGTAGCTCGTCCAGGAGGACCTGGGGCGTTGATCGCCGGCAGCGCTTGCACGATTGCGGACCGTGCGGGATGCTTCACGGCGGTGCCTTTGCTCTGGATCCTGATCGCCGCCGCGGCTGGGCTCGGAGTCGAGGAGGTCATCGCCCGAATCGCGCGCGGCGAGCGCGGGGCGCTTCGCTCGGCGTACGACATTTTCGCTGGGCGCGCGATGGCGATCGCGCTGCGCATCCTGCGGTCGACAGAGGAAGCCGAAGAGGTGGTGCAGGACACCTTCGTCGAGATCTGGCGCCGCGCCGCCGACTACCGGCCGGAGCGTGGCACACCGGGCGCCTGGATCGCCGCGATGGCGCGCAGCCGCGCCATCGACCGGCTGCGCGAGCGCATCCGCTCCGAGAATGCGTTACGCACCTTCGCCTCGGAGCCTCCGCGGGAACCTGATCCGTCCGCGTCCGAGTCCGCCGCCCGGCGGGAGGAGCGGAGCCGCGTGCGCGCCGCGCTTGCCGCGCTCCCGGCCGAGCAGCGTCGAACGGTGGAGCTGGCCTACTTCGATGGCCTGACACAAAGCGAGATCGCGCGCGCCACCGGCGACGCGCTGGGTACGGTGAAGACGCGCATCCGCCTCGGCATGGAGAAGCTGGCGAACGCGCTGCTGGAAGGGCGCCCGCCGTGACCTGCGCCGAGTTCAAGGAGCTGGCGGCGGCGCTGGCGCTGGACGCGCTCGATCCGGACGAGCGGGCGCGGGCCCGCGCGCATCTCGCGGAGCCGATCGAACACGAGGGCTGCGCCGAAGCGCTCGGGCGTGCCGAACGAGTGGCGCGGCTTCTCCCCGCGGCGCTGATCGACGAGCGCCCGCCGGACCGTGTCTGGCCGTCGATCGAGGCGCGCGTGTCCGCTCGCATGCCGCGGCGCCGCTGGGTCACCGTGGCGGGATGGGCCGCCGCGGCAGCGGCCACGGTGGCGGCGTTGTTTTTCGCCGGGCGGAGCGCACGCCTCCGGAACGAGCTGGATGCCGCGCGCCGGCAGACCGCGACGGTCGAGGCGCGGCAGGGGTCGTCGGACGACCTGGCGCGGCAGTGCGCAGCCCAGCTCGAGGCGGCGCGAAAGACGAGCGGCCTGGCGAGGGACGCGGTGGCGCTCCTCGAGCAGCG
>JBJMQJ010000424.1:0-3142 GCA_045802765.1 Myxococcales bacterium | reverse complement strand
GCAGCTGGGCGGCCTCTACCTCCTGGACGACGAGGGGCGCGTGTTCAAGCGGGCCGGTCCCGAGGATGGCGTCGACCTGCCGCTGGTCACCGGGCTCTCGCGAGACGCCTGGCTGCGCGATCGCGGCGCGGCCCAGCTGCGGCTCTATTCGGCGCTGCGTCTGCTCGAGGCGTGGCGCGCGGAGGGCCTCTTGGGCGCCTCGCTCGAGGAGGTGCGGCTGGAGGAGGACGGAGGGTTCACCTCGTTCGCCCGCGAGCCGGCCGGGCTGCAGGAGGTTCGCCTGGGCGCGAGCGATCTCGCGCTCCAGCTCCGCAGGCTCGCGCAGCTGCGCGCCGCGCTCGCCCGCCGCGGCGAGCACGCCGCGCGGATCGATGTGGACAGCCAGGCGCGGCCCGAATGGATCTCCGCGCAGCTCGTGCCCGCCGTACGCTGAGGAGGAAACAAGTCCATGGCGCAGAAGAAGGGCGAGCTGATCGTCGGGCTGGACATCGGCACCACGAAGATCTGCTGCATCGTGGGCGAGGTCGGGCCGGAGGGCATCGACGTCATCGGCATCGGGACCCACGCTTCGCGCGGGCTCCGCAAGGGCGTGGTGATCAACATCGAGGCCACCGTCTCCTCCATCCGCCGCGCGGTCGAGGAGGCGGAGCTGATGGCGGGGTGCGAGATCGCCTCGGTGTACGCCGGCATCGCCGGCGGGCATATCCGCGGCTTCAACTCGCAAGGCGTGGTGGCGGTGAAGGACAAGGAAGTGAAGCAGGGCGACATCGCGCGCGTGCTCGACGCGGCCCGCGCCATCAACATCCCGCAGGACCGCGAGATCCTCCACGTCCTCCCGCAGGACTACATCATCGACGAGCAGGACGGCATCAAGGAGCCGCTGGGGATGAGCGGAGTGCGCCTGGAGGCGAAGGTGCACATCGTCACCGCCGCCGTCTCCAGCGCGCAGAACATCGTCAAGTGCTGCGCCAAGGCGGGCCTGCAGGTCTCGGACATCGTCCTCGAGCCCCTCGCCAGCGCCGAGGCGGTGCTCGCCGAGGAGGAGAAGGAGCTGGGCGTCGCCCTGGTGGACGTCGGCGGCGGGACCACCGACGTGGCCATCTTCTCGGGCGGCGCCATCCAGCACACCAGCGTCATCCCGCTGGGCGGCAACCACCTGACGAACGACATCGCCGTCGGGCTGCGCACGCCGATGAACGAGGCGGAGCGGATCAAGGTCAAGTACGGCAGCGCGCAGAGCGCGCTCCTCGAGAAGGACGAGACCATCGAGGTGCCCAGCGTGGGCGGCCGGGCGCCGCGCGTCCTGGCGCGCCGCATCCTCTGCGAGATCGTCGAGCCGCGCGTGGAGGAGCTGTTCCAGCTCGTGCACCGCGAGATCCAGAAGGCGGGGCAGGAGGACCTGCTCGCCTCGGGCGTGGTGCTGACCGGCGGATCGACGCTGCTCCACGGGATGCCCGAGCTGGCGGAGGAAGTCCTCGGGCTGCCCGTGCGGCGGGGCCTGCCGCGGAACATCGGCGGGCTCACCGACGTGGTGAAGAGCCCGCAGCACGCCACCGCGGTGGGCCTGCTCCACTACGCCATCAAGCAGGGGACGCAAGGCCGCGTGTTCGCCGGCGACGCCTCGTCGCTGCGCGAGCGGTTCCTGGGTTGGGTGAAGGAGCTGTTCTGAACCGGAGGGGTCATGGACGAGTTCGAGACTGAGCTGGGCGCGAAGATCAAGGTGATCGGCGTCGGCGGCGGCGGCGGCAACGCCTTGAACACGATGTTCCTCGCCGGCCTGACCGGCGTCGACTTCATCGCCGCGAACACCGACTGCCAGGCGCTGCAGAACAACCGCGCCGGGACCAAGATCCAGCTCGGCGCGCAGGTCACCAAGGGCCTGGGCGCGGGGGCCAACCCGGAGATCGGCCGCCAGGCGGCGCTGGAGGACAAGGCGCGCATCCTCGCCGCGCTGGAAGGCGCCGACATGGTGTTCGTCACGGCCGGCATGGGCGGCGGGACCGGGACGGGCGGCGCTCCGGTGATCGCGGACCTGGCGCGCAGCGTGGGCGCGCTCACCGTCGGCGTGGTCACCAAGCCGTTCCTCTTCGAGGGCAAGCGGCGCCTCAAGCAGGCGGAGAGCGGGCTCGCCGAGCTGAAGAACGCCGTCGATACGCTCATCACCATCCCCAACCAGCGGCTGCTCGCCATCGCCGACGAGAAGACGACGCTGCTCGACACCTTCAAGAAGGCCGACGAGGTGCTGCTCAACGCGGTGCAGGGCATCTCGGACCTCATCACCATCCCCGGCCTCATCAACGTCGACTTCGCCGACGTGCGCACCATCATGAGCAGCATGGGCGTCGCGCTGATGGGCACCGGGACGGCGGGGGGCGAGGGACGGGCGCTCGCCGCCGCGCGCCAGGCGGTGGAGAGCCCGCTGCTCGAGGACGTGCAGATCGACGGAGCGACCGGCATCCTCATCAACATCACCGGCGGCCCGGACATGACGCTCGTCGAGGTGAACCAGGCCTGCAGCTTGATCCAGGAGGCCGCGCACGAGGACGCGAACATCATCTTCGGCAGCGTCATCTCCGACGAGATGGACGACAAGCTGAAGATCACCGTCATCGCGACCGGCTTCAACCACCGCGACACCCGCCGGATCGAGCGCACCGAGGCCACTCGCGCGCTGCGGCCTCCCGCGACCGAGTACGGCGCCGCCCGCGCGGCGCTGCGCACGCCCGAGGCGCCTCGCGCAACTCCTGCCCCGCGCGCGGCGACTCCTCCTCCTCCTCAGCGGGAGCGCCCTGTCCGCAAGCTTTCCTTCGAGGAGCTCCGCCAACTCACCGGCGCCAGCGAGGACGAATTGGACATCCCCACCTTCCTCCGCAACAACGACTAGAAAAACGGATCACCGCGAAGAGCGCGAAGCGCGCGAAGTCTGTTCAGCGAAAAGCACCTTCGCGCTCTTCGCGCGCTTCGCGGTGATCGTCTTGATTCGATCAGTCGCTGGAGCGGCCGGAAAGGAAGTCGCCGGCGCGGGCGGTGAGCTGGGCGGTGCGGGCCAGCTGGGCGTCGAGGCGGGCGAAGACGTCCTCGGCCCGATCGTGCAGCGCCAGGTCGCGGCCCTCGCCGAGGCGCGCGAACAGATCGACCAGCT
>JBJMQJ010000039.1:0-11537 GCA_045802765.1 Myxococcales bacterium | reverse complement strand
CTCTCCCTCGAGGTGCCCGACGGGAAGATCGTCGCGCTCCTCGGCTCCAACGGCGCGGGCAAGAGCACCACGCTCAAGGCCATCTCCGGGCTCTTGCACGCCGAGGAGGGCGAGGTGACCGACGGCGCCATCGAGCTGGGCGGCGAGCGCATCGAGGCGCTCCCGCCGGAGCAGATCGTGCGGCGCGGGATCTTCCAGGTGATGGAGGGCCGCCGCGTGTTCGAGGACCTGACCGTGGACGAGAACCTGACCATGGGCGGGTACACGCGGCGGGACGGCGCGGGCCTCAAGCGCGACCGGGACCTGTGCTTCGACTACTTCCCGCGGCTGCGCGAGCGGCGCAAGCAGATCGCCGGCTATCTCTCGGGCGGCGAGCAGCAGATGCTGGCGATCAGCCGGGCGCTGATGGCGCGGCCGCGGCTGATCCTCCTCGACGAACCGTCGCTGGGACTGGCGCCCCTCCTCGTGGTGGAGATCTTCCGCATCATCGCGAAGATCAACGCCGAGGAGAAGACGACCATGCTGCTGGTCGAGCAGAACGCCAACGTGGCGCTCTCCATCGCGCACTTCGGGTACATCATGGAGAACGGCCGCATCGTCCTGGACGGCGATCCCGAGAAGCTGCGCAGCAACGAGGACGTGCGCGAGTTCTACCTGGGCGGCGGCGACGCGAAGAAGAGCTACAAGGCAGTCAAGTCGTACCGGCGCAGGAAGCGCTGGCTGTCGTAGCGCCGCTCGCCGCCCTGCGCGGCCACCGCCTTTACACCAAAGAGAGTTGATCCGGTTGTAGGGGGCATCCTCGGAAAACCCGAGCTCGCCGACGCAAAAGGCAAACATCGAGGGGAACGCTTGGTCGAGGTAGAGCTTTCGCTCGTCGATCTCGCCGAGATGCTCGAGAAGCTCCGCTTCCACTCCTCGCGCTTTGTGCACGAGCTGTCGCGCCAACTAGACCCGAGAATTCGCCCGGGGCGTTCTTACTTCGTGCATCCCGACGTCTGCGGACTCAACCACGGGTTGACGCGCTGCGGCCCGCCCCGGGGCGGATAATCCTGCGGTCACCTTGGCGGATCTTCGGGACGACCGACCTCAAACCGGTCGGCCGATGCGCGCGCTCGTTCCATGAACGCGCGGCCGTACATCCTCTCTGCTGCGTGCTGGTTGTGCGGACGGCAGAGGAGTCGGATCCGGTCCGCTTGGTGAAGGCGCGTTCGCGCGAACCCGTCGAGATGATCGAACTCCAGGGCGCCTGTCTCGGAGCACCTACGGCCATCCTCGTCGGTGAACGTGCAACGGCCGCCGTCGCGGTCGAAGACCTCGCGTTTGATGGCGTCGGGGACGTGACGCGAAGACGATGCTTCCGCGTTTCCGGGTGGAGTCTCTCGCGGCTTTCGCCCCGTGGCGAAACGCTCCTTCTTCACCTGTTCGATCAGCAAGTCGAGCGCCTTCTCGAACATTGTTGCCACGTCTCCGTTCGGGACTCGGTGGCGGAGCAGAGCCTGCGCCTGGCGCAACTTGTCGTGACACGCGCGACTCGCGGTGAACTGGAACTTGAAGGTGTCCTCGGCAAGCGGTGCAACCTTCGCCCGACGTTCATTGCTGCGCGGCGCAGGCGCGGTAGGCGGCACGAAGGCGGGTGCACACGGCGACTCGGGTGGCGCGGCCGGCACGGCAACGCCGAACGAGAGTGTGGCTGATTCGGCCGGCGCAGAATTGCATCGGTCCGGAAGCTTGCGCACGACCGTCCGTACAGGGCGCTGGGGCGCAAGACGTGCGACCAACTCTTCAATCTGCCGCCTGGACTTGCCGGCTGCCTCTGCGAGCACCTTCTCCTGGTTCCCGGCGGTCAGATGCGGCGCGAGCAGACGCAGTCCGGCCAGATGCACCTTCCCCGAGCGGAGCGCCTCCAGGATCAGCGGCATCTGTCGTGCGGCGCGGGCAACGTTGATCCGGTTGCAGGCGACGTCCTCGGAAAAGCCGAGCTCGCCGAGGCAGTAGCCGAACATCGAGGAGAACGACCAATCGAGGTACAGCTTGCGCTCCTCGATCTCGCCGAGGTGGACGAGGAGCGCCGCCTCGAGGCCGTGTGACCTCCGCACGAGTTCTTGCGTCGCGGAACGGAGGTCCGATGGACTTAGCGATTCGACAACGATTCTTGGGTTCATCATGTGGCAGTGGTAGCACGGCGGTTTTTAGAGCCCTCCGGACGGCGCACCTGTGCGTTGGACGGCATCGCCGACCCGAGAGGAGGGCCTGGGCCAAACGGTCGCTCTCCAGGCATCCGCGGCAACCACACGGCCGTTGTTGCGAAGACTCACACTTGTCTGCGAAGCGAACGCCCCAGACTTGTCAATCGCAAACGACCCGCATACGTAACTTGTCCGATGGGGGACGACCCGCGCCCACGAAGTCTTTATCCGTCCCGGGGCGGGCCGCAGCGCGTCAAAGGAGCCGCCTCGCCGCGCTTCGATCGAGGCTAACTCCGAACACCGCCGAGACCAGGGTGGCGCGAAAATGATCAATGATGCGGTGGCGGCCTGCCCGAGCGGCGGCCATGCGAACGGAGGATGTCATGCGCGCGAGCTCGATCCTGGATCCGGCGCTCGAGCAGCAGGACCCCGTCGCGCGCGGCGCCTATCTCGGAACGCGGCTGCGCGACACGGTTGCTTGGGCGCATTCGCGGTCGCCGCACGTCCGGCGAGCGTTCGACAAGGCGGGCATCGGACCGCGGGACGTGGCCTCGCTCGACGATCTCGGGAAGATCCCCATCACGCGCAAGGACGACGTTCCCGCGATGCAGGGCGCCGAGCCGCCGTTCGGCGGTCTCCTCGCGGTGGAACCCGGGCGGCTGCAGCGCATCTTCGCCTCGCCCGGGCCGATCCTCGATCCGCAGGGGGAGGGTGACGACTTCTGGCGATTCCGCATGGCGCTCGCGGCGGCGGGATTCCGCCGGGGCGACGTGGCGATCAACTCTGCCTCGTACCACCTGACGCCGCTCGGGTTCATGCTCGACAACGCGGCGCGCAGCCTGGGCTGCGTCGTCGTGCCCGCGGGCGTGGGGCAGACCGACCTGCAGGCTCGCGTCGCATCGGCGCTGCGCGCGACCTGTTACCTCGGCACTCCCAGCTTCTTGTACGCGCTGGTCAAGCGTGCGCGAGAGATGGGCGTGTCCCTCTCCCTCGAGGTGGGATTCGTAACCGCGGAGATGTTCCCCGAGTCTCTCCGCGCCGAGCTGGAGAAGGACTTCGGCGTGCGTGCCCTGCAAGGCTACGGCACCGCCGACCAGGGCTGCCTTGCGTACGAGTGTCCCGAGCGAGGCGGCATGCACCTGCACCCGGAGGCGATCGTCGAGGTGCTCGACTTGGAGACGCGCAAGCCTGCGGTGCCGGGTCAGCCGGGCGAGATCGTCGCAACCATCTTCGACCCGGCGTACCCGCTGCTCCGTTTTGCGACCGGCGACATCGGCGCTCTCGCGCAGCCGGGCACCTGCCCGTGCCTGCGCACCGCGCCCAAGCTGGCCGGCCTGGTCGGGCGCGTGGGCGACGCGGTCAAGGTGAAGGGCATGTTCATCCGCGGGGCGGAGATCGCCAAGGCGCTCGAGGCGTTTCCCGCGGTGGCGCGCTTCCAGGCGGTGGTGACCCGCGACCAGCACCAGGACCATCTCGCCTACGTGGTCGAGCTCGCCGAAGGCGCTTCGGCGGAGACCGGGCTGTCCGACCGCATCGCCGAGACCCTCCGCGAGGCCATCAAGGTCCGAGGCGAGGTGCGCATCTCGCCTCGCGGTACCCTCGGCGAAGGCTCGAAGCGCATCGACGACCGCCGGACCTGGCGCTGAGCGACGTCGAATGGGGCGAGTTGACCCGCTGAAAGCCGGGTGCTAACCGATCCGCTTCGCGGGCCGGCTTCAAGGGCCGTTCTGCCGCGCACGCGCATCTTCGCAGACAAGGGGGCTTCGTGACCTCCGTCACCATCTCCGTCAACGGAACGAGCCAGGCCCGGCAGGTCGAGCCGCGGCTCCTGCTCGTCCATTTCCTCCGCGACACGCTGGGGCTCACCGGCACGCACGTCGGCTGCGACACGAGCCAGTGCGGCGCCTGCACGATCCTGCTCGACGGCGAGGCGGTGAAGTCGTGCTCGCTGTTCGCGGTGCAGGCCGACGGCCGGTCGGTCACCACCATCGAGGGCCTCGCCAAGGACGGCAAGCTGCACCCGATGCAGGAGGCCTTCTGGGAGAAGCACGGTCTCCAGTGCGGGTTCTGCACGCCGGGCATGATCATCTCCGCGTCCAAGATCCTGGAGCGGAACCCGTCCCCGAGCGAGGACGAGATCCGCCACGGGCTGGAGGGCAACATGTGCCGCTGCACCGGCTACGCCAACATCGTCAAGGCGGTACAGCACGCCGCGACCAAGATGGCCGACCGCTAAAAGCGAGGTGACCCATGGCCGCGACGGAACGACTGTTCGGCTCCAGCATCAAGCGCCGCGAGGACCCGCGCCTCATCACCGGCAAGGGAGTGTACGTCGACGACGTGAAGCTCCCCGGCACGACGTACGCCTCGTTCGTGCGCAGCCCACACGCGCACGCGCGGATCGAGAAGATCGACTCGACCGCGGCGCGCAAGGTCCCGGGAGTAGTCGCCGTGTACACCGGGAAGGAGCTCAGCGCCGGCGGAGTGAAATCGCTCCCGGTCGGATGGCTCCTGCCCAACATCAAGCTGCCTCCGCACCTGCCGCTCGCGGTCGAGCGCGCCCGCTACATGGGCGATGCGGTCGCCGTCGTGATCGCGGAATCGCCCTACGTCGCCCGCGATGCCGCGGACCTCGTCGAAGTCGATTACCAGCCGCTGCCCGTGGTGACCGACGCCGTGCGCGCAACGGAAAGTGGCGCGCCCAAGCTGCACGACGAGGCGCCGGACAACGTGTCCTTCCGCTGGTCGCTGGGCGACAAGGACAAGACCGATGCGGCCTTGCGCGGCGCGGCGAAAATCGTCAAGGAGCACTTCGTCAACCACCGCTTGATCCCCAACGCGATCGAGCCGCGCGCCGCGCTCGCGAGCGCCAATCCGGCGACGGGCGAGATTACGCTGTGGGTGACGACGCAGAACCCGCACGTCCACCGCCTCTTGATGGCGGCGTTCATCCTGGGAATTCCGGAGCACAAGTTCCGGGTGATCTCGCCCGACGTCGGCGGAGGATTCGGCTCGAAGATCTTCGTGTACCCCGAAGAGTGCGTGGTCACCTGGGCCTCGCGCGCGCTCGGGCGCCCGGTCAAGTGGACCGCCGAGCGTCGCGAGAGCTTCATGACCGACGCGCACGGGCGCGACCACCAGACCGACGCGGAGATGGCGCTCGACGCGGACGGCCGCATTCTCGCGCTGCGGGTCAAGTCGACCGTGAACCTGGGCGCGTACTTGTCGCTCTTCGCGCCGTCGGTGCCGACCTACCTGTACGGCACTCTCCTCGCCGGCGCGTACACGACGCCCGCCATCCACGTCGAGGTCACCGGCGCGTTCACCAACACGACGCCCGTGGACGCATATCGCGGCGCGGGGCGCCCCGAGGCCTGCTACGTCGTCGAGCGCATGGTCGACCTGGCGGCGAAGGAGCTCGGGGTCGATCCGGTCGAGCTGAGGCGGCGCAACTTCATCAAGCCGGAGCAGTTCCCGTATCAGACGCCGGTCGCGGTCATGTACGACAGCGGCAACTACACCGCGGCCCTCGACAAGGCCCTGGAGATCCTCAACTACGGCGCCTTCCGCAGGGAGCAGGACAGGCTGCGGCAGCAAGGCCGGTACCTCGGCGTCGGCTTCTCCACTTACGTCGAGGCTTGCGGGCTCGCGCCTTCGCAGGTGGCGGGCGCGCTCGGCGCCCAGGCCGGACTCTACGAGAGCGCCACGGTGCGCGTGCACCCCACCGGAAAGGTTACCGTCTTCACCGGTTCGCACTCGCACGGACAGGGCCACGAGACGACGTTCGCGCAGGTCGCGGCCGACGAGCTGGGCCTGCCCATGGAAGACATCGAGATCGTCCACGGCGACACCGGCCAGGTCCCGTTCGGGATGGGCACCTACGGCAGCCGCAGCGGCCCGGTCGGCGCGTCGGCCATCCACATGGGTCTGCAGAAGATCAAGGAGAAGGGGAAGAAGATCGCCGCCCACCTGCTCGAGGCGAGCGAGAGCGACGTCGTCTACGAGGGCGGCAAGTTCTCCGTGAAGGGCTCGCCCAACCGGTTCAAGACCTTCGGCGACGTGGCGCTCATGGCGTACCTGGCCCACAACCTGCCCAAGGGGCTCGAGCCCGGTCTGGAGGCGATCAGCTTCTTCGACCCAGGCAACTTCGTCTTCCCCTTCGGCACGCACATCGCGGTGGTCGAGGTGGAGCGCGAGAGCGGCAAGGTGAAGCTCGTCCGCTACATCGCGGTGGACGACCTCGGCCGCGTGATCAACCCGATGATCGTCGACGGCATGGTGCAGGGCGGGATCGTCCAGGGCGTCGCACAGGCGCTCTGGGAGGAAGCGATCTACGACGAGAACGGGCAGCTGGTGACCGGCTCGATGATGAACTACGCGGTCCCCAGGGCGGACGACGTGGTGACGCCCGAGCTGGCCCGCACCGAGACGCCGACGCCGGTCAATCCACTGGGCGTGAAGGGCGCAGGCGAGACCGGCACCATCGCCTCGACGGCCGCGGTCGCCAACGCGGTGGTGGACGCGCTCGCGCCCTTCGGGATCAAGCACCTCGACATGCCGTTCACGCCGGGGCGCGTGTGGGAAGCGATCCGGAGCTCTGGCCGCTGACGACGGAGGCGAACGATGTATCCCGCTCCTTTCGAGTATCACCTCCCCAGCACGGTCGCCGAAGCGGTCTCGCTGCTCGGCAAGTGGCAGGACGACGCGAAGCTCATCTCCGGGAGCCAGAGCCTGATCCCGATGATGAAGCTGCGCCTCGTGCAGCCCAAGCACGTCATCGACCTGCGCAAGGTGCCCGGCCTGGCCGGCATCTCCGAGTCCGATGGGGCGCTGCTCATCGGGGCGCTCACCACCTATCGAGCCATCGAGACCTCCGAGCTGGCGCGGTCCCGGCTGCCCATCCTGCCCGAGACCGCGGGCAACATCGGCGACGCGCAGGTGCGCAACCTCGGCACCATCGGCGGCAGCCTAGCGCATGCGGATCCGTCCGCCGACTGGCCGGCGGTGACCGTCGCGCTCGAGGCGAGCGTGAAGATCGCCGGGCCGCGCGGCGAGCGCACGGTGCCGGTCGAGCAGCTCATCACGGGACCGCTCACCACCGTCCTCGAGCCGAGCGAGATCCTCGTCCACGTGCGCATCCCGCTGCCCGGCGCGCGCAGCGGGAGCGCGTACGAGAAGCTGCCGCATCCGGCCTCGCGCTTCGCGGTGGTGGGAGTCGCTGCCGCGGTTGCGCTGGACGGGAAGGGCGCGGTGCAGCGCGCCCGCATCGCGCTGACGGGCCTGGGGCCGAAGGTGTCTCGCGCCGCCGCGGTCGAGCAGGCGCTGCAGGGCAAGCCGACGGGCCCCGAGTCGCTCAAGTCAGCCGCGGCGCGTGCGGCGGAAGGACTGGAGCTGCGCGCCGACGCGACCGGGAGCGCCGACTACAAGGCCCACCTCGCCGCCGTCTACACGGAGCGCGCCCTCCGCCGCGCCGTCGCCCGGGCGGTCGAGCGGTAGGGTCGCCCGGCCGCCTCCCGCAACGACGGGGAAGCGAGCCCGCGCCTGTTGCCGTCCCGGGGACACCATACGCAACTCCTTCGCTGTTCCGGGGACACCATACGCAACTCCTGTACCTGGTTGCCGTTCGGGGGACACCATACGTAACTCCTGTACCTGGCACGCGTTACGTATGGTGTCCCCAGCGAGTCCAGCGAGTCCCTGGCACGGCGTTGCGTATGGTGTCCCCAGCGAGAGGCGAGTATGGCGCACAGAAAAGTCGACGAGAAGATCGGGACTCCGGATCCCGAGCACGAACCGAGCCCGCCGAAGATCGAGGACGCGGGCGAGCTGGGCAAAGTCGGCGAGCGGAAGATGGAGACGATCCGCGACCCGGAGGAGAAGAAGGGGATCTGGCGCCCACCGGGGCAGGAGGAGAAAGGCCCCGCACGGGACTAGCGCGCCTCCGCGACGCCGGCGTTCCTCAAACGACCTCGCGCACCGCGCGCAGCGAAGCCTCCACGTCCGCCGCCGAGGTGAGCAGGCTGGGCGAGAGGCGCGCGAGGTGCATCTCGTAGGCGCGTGGAGTCACGCTGGCGATCACCTTTCGCTGCTGGAGCCGCTCCACCACCGCTTCCGGCGAGACGCCCTCCACCTCGAAGCAGACGATTCCCGCCGAGACTTCGGACGACAGCGGCGTGTGCACCGTGACGCGCGCGATCTTCGCGAGTCCTTTCTTGCACTGCTCGTTCAGCTCATGGATGCGCCGGGCCACGCGGGCCTTGCCGATCGCCTGGTGGAAGCGGAACGCCTCCCCGAGCGCCCAGCGGTGCTCGAAGGAATGGAAGCCGCCCGGAGTCATCGATGCCGCGGCGGGCATGTCGGGGTCGCGGCGCCACATCCGATCGAAGCTCGGGATGGTCGGGCTCGCCATCGACCACGCCGCCGCGTTCGCGCAGAGGACCCCCGTTCCACGCGGTCCGAAGATCCACTTGTGGCAGCCCGCGGCGAACATGTCGCAGCCTAGCGAGCCGATCGTCTCGTCCTCGACGCCGAAGCCGTGCACGCCGTCGACGCAGAGGATGGCGCGATCCTGCTCGGCCCGTCCGCGATTCGCCGCCGCGACCACCTGCGCGAAACGCGGGATGGGAGTCCGCACGCCGGTCCCGGAGTGCACCCACGTCACGGCGACGACGCGCGTAGCCGGGCGGATCTCGCGCGCGAGGACCTGCGCCATCTGGTCCGCGTCCGCGCTGGCCGGCCGATCGTACAGCGAGATCCGGCGGAGCGAGGCGCCGGTGCGTGCCGCGGCGTGGTCGAGCGAGCGCATGGTCGCAGCGGGATGATCGTGCCTCGTGCTGAGAATCTCCTGGCCCGGTTTCAGCCTCAGGCCGCCGTAGAAGAGCCCCAGTCCCATCGTGGTGCTGTCGGTCATCGCCAGATCGTCGGGGCGGCAGCCCATGTAACCCGCCGCCGCCTCGCGCACCGCCGACTCGCAGCGGCCCACGTTCTCCTCGATGTACAGGGCGGGGTTTTCGTCCAGCCCGCGGCGGTGCGCCTCGATGGCTGCGCGCACCGGGGCGGGGTGCGACGCCATGAGGAACTGCGCCATGTGGATCCACGAGTAGTCCAGCGGGAACTGTCGCCGGACTTGCTCCCAGTCGCCGAGGTCGGCGGTCGCTCCGCCCGCGGACGAGGCATTGGCGTCGTGCGCCCGGCATGCGTGCAGCAGGGGTGCGGTGCTTGCCGCGGCCGCTCCCGCGAGAAAGGCACGTCGTCTCATACATCCCCCTTTCCGTGCTCAGCTCACTCCGGATCCAGCTGGCCGCGCGGGCTGCCCGCGCGGTAGGGCGCCAGGCGCCAGGCCATGTCGGGCGTGATCAGGCCACCGGCGCCCAGCGCGGCGACGGCGGCGCGCGAGAGCCGCTCTCCCGTGAGGAGCGGCGGCAGCAGCAGATCGAGCGCCGTAGCCTTGGCGAACAGTCCGCACGATGGTGCCCCGACCACGGGCACCGCGCCTGCGTATGCGAGCCACAAGAGCGTGCCGGGTTGCGCCGGGATCCCGTGCTTCTCCATCCGCGCGCCGGCCCGTTCCAGCGCGAGCAGCGCGGGATCGAGCGGGTCCATCGGATTCCCCCCGGCCAGGACGATCAGCTCCACTCCCGAGCGGAGCGCGCCGCGAAGCGCGTCGGCCACCGCATCCGTCGTCATCGACACGCGCTCGACGGCGGCGAGCTGCGAGCCGAAGAACGCCAGCTTCTCTTCGAGCGCGCGGCGCGCCCGCGAGAGCACGCGCTCCTCGACGGAATCCTCCACCAGGACCGCGACGCGCACCGGGAGGAACCGGCGCACGCGCAAGAGGCCGCCCGCCGCGATGCCTTCGGCCGCCGCCAGGCGCTCCTGCCGCGTCACGAAGGGCACGATCTTCGCGCCGCCGATGCGCTCGCCTTCACGCGCGACCGCCCTGGCGGGCCGCGCGTACACCGCGAGGTCGTCGATCTCGTTGAGCCGCGCGAGCAGCGCCGGTTCGTACTCGAGGACGCCGCGGTGCCTCGCGACCAGCGGGAAGGCGCCGGCCGAGAGCGGCTCGACCTGGACGCCGTCGCCCGCGAGACTGGCCGCGAGCCGCCGCCCCGCTTCCTCCTCGTGCACGTCGCCGGGCTCGAGCTCGATGACGTGCAGCTCCGTCCACGGCATCTCGGAGAGCCGCTGCAGCTCCTCCGCGCCGAGCACGCGCCCTTTCTCGAGGACGACGCGGCCGTCCGACCCTGACACGTTCTGGGCCAGCACGGCGCCGCCGGGAGGGAGCCGGCCCTTCTCGATCGCGGTGGGTCTCACGACGAGCGCTCCGCGAGCGCGGTTCCGGGCCGTCCGCTGCGTACGGCGACGATCTGCGCGAGTACGCTGAGCGCGATCTCGGCCGCGGTGCGCGCGCCGATGTCCAGCCCGACCGGGACCTGGACGCGGCCGAGCCGGTCCGGCGCGACTCCCCGCTCGCGCAGCATGTCGAGCACGCCGCGGCCGCGCTTGCGGCTGCCCAGCATGCCCACGTACCCAACCTCTCTCGCGAGCACGGTGCGCAGCACGTCGACCTCGACTTCCTGGTCGTGGATGGTGAGCACCACCGCGGTCGAGGAGAGCAGCGGAAGCTCCGCCACGATCTCGGCGGCGTCGCCCACGCGCAGCTCGTCGGCGTCGGGGAAGCGCTCGCGGGTGGCGAGCTCCGGACGAGGATCGACGACCGTCATGTGGAACCCGAGCGTGCGCGCCAACGACACGAGCGGCAGGGACATGTCACCCGCGCCCACCACCACGAGGCGCGGCCGCGCACCCTTTGCGGGCGGCGCCGGCAGCTCCGGATGCACGTCTTCCATGGGCCTATCTTACGCCCCTAAAACCTTCACAGGGAGCGCGGGAAATCGGGGAGCGTGGGAGCTTGCGTAGCTCAGGCGAGCAGGTGCTTTTCCAGCGCGCGGAGGCTGGCCAGGTCGTGCGCGGAGGCGAAGACACCGACGTGGGGAAGCGCGGTCTGCATGCCGCGGGTGAGCGGTTCGTACCCGGGGCTGCCGAGCAGTGGGTTCAGCCACACCAGCCTGCGGGACCGCGCGGCGAGCGTCTCGAGCGCGGCCTCCAATTCGAGCGGGTCTCCCGTGTCCCAACCGTCGCTCAAGATGACCACGACCGTTCGCCGGTCGACCAGCTTGCCCCACTCGGCATTGAAGCTGGAGAGGCAGGCGCCGATGCGCGTCCCGCCCGACCAGTCGTGGACCCGCTCCGAAAGACCGCGCAGCGCGGTCGAGAAGGGCCGCTCGCGCAGCGAGTCGGTGATGCGCAAGAGCGAGGTGGAGAAGGCGAAGCTCTCCACGCGGGCGACCG
>JBJMQJ010000423.1:0-4959 GCA_045802765.1 Myxococcales bacterium | reverse complement strand
GCACCGGAACCGTGACGTCGGCTCCCTCGTCGAGCGACCAGTCCTGGTAGACGATGGGCGTCCGCGTGTCGATCACGGCTTTTTCGCCCAGCGCCTCACCAGCCACGATGCGCACGCGCGCCTTGCCGTCCTCGGTGGCTGCCTGCGGGATCTTCGCCGCGGGGACCTCCTGATAGCGTGGACGGGTCATCTTGAGGCGCGCCGGAAGGTTTACCCAGATCTGGAACCCGTGCACCCGCCCGCCCTCCTCGCGGATGCGGCGCGAGGGCATCTCGGAATGGATGATCCCCGCTCCGGCGGTCATCCATTGCACGTCGCCGGCGCGGAGCACTCCGCGGTGGCCGGCCGAATCCTCGTGCTCGAACTCGCCGGCGAGCGCGTAGGTAACGGTCTCGAAGCCGCGGTGGGGGTGGTCGGGAGCGCCTACCGCCTCGCCCGGGCCGTACTCGACGGGGCCCATCTCGTCGATGAGCAGGAATGGATCCACGACCTCGAGCTCGTGGCTGGGCAGCGGCCGGCGTACGACGAAGCCGGCCCCCTCCCGCTGGCGGTGCGCGGTGACGATCCTCGTGGGCTGACGGACGTTCATGTGCCGTAGATGCCGCACCGGCTGGATTGATTCGGCGGCCATTGCCCCCCGCTATGACCCAATGCCTGGAGGGACCCCGTCAGGACGCGCGATGCCCCCTCCAGAAGACGAGACGGTCACGGTGTCGCCGCCGGCTGCGCCGACGGCCGGCGCGAGCGGAAGAACGCGACGCGGTCGAGCACCTTCTCCTGGAAGTCCTCGAGGTACAGGTAGATGACCGGCGTGATGTAGAGCGTGATGAACTGCGAGACGATGAGGCCGCCCACGATGGCCAGGCCGAGCGGACGGCGGGAGGCGCCGTCGGCGCCGTACCCGAGCGCGATGGGCAGCGCACCGATGACGGCCGCCACGGTGGTCATGATGATGGGGCGGAACCGGTCGATGCTCGCCTGGTGGATGGCGCGCTCGGCGGTCGCGCCCTCGGCGATGCGCTGGAGGGCGAAGTCGACGATCATGATTCCGTTCTTCTTCACGATGCCCATCAGCATGAACATGCCGACGTACGCGTAGAGCGAGGCCTGCTCGCGGAAGATCCAGAGCGTGAGCAGTCCGCCCACCAGCGCCACCGGCAGGCTGGAGAGCACCGTCAGCGGGTGCACGTAGCTCTCGTAGAGGACCGCCAGCACCACGTACATGACGAAGACGGCGAGCAGCATGAGGATGGTGAGGTTCCGCACCGTGTCGCGGAAGGTGAGCGCCTCGCCCTGCAGGCTGGCGCGCACCGTCGGCGGAACCGCCTCGCGCGCCGCCCGCTCGACGAAGTTGGTCGCGTCCCCCACCGCCACGCCCGGCTTCAAGTTGAAGAAGAGGGTGACGCTGGTGAACTGGTTGAGGTGATTCACCGCCTGCGGCCCGAGCGAGGTGCGCCACTTCACCAGGGCATCGAGCGGCACCAGGTTCTTGCCGTCGTCGCTCTTGATGTAGAGCAACGAGAGGTCCTCCGCGCTGGCGCGCTCCTTGTCCTGCACCTCGAGGATGACCTGGTACTGATCGTCGGGCTTCTTGATCAGGTACTGGTAATTCTGCGAGTACGCGTTGCGCAGCAGCCCGAGGATGCGCGTCTCGGACACCCCGAGCACCTTCGCTTGATCGCGCAGGATGTCGATCTCGAGGTTCGGCGTGTGATTGAACCGGTCGGAGGAGAGCGTGGCGAATCCCGGATACGCCCGCAGCTTCTCCATCAGCTTGTCGGCCGCCTCGTAGACCTGGTCGGGGCTCACGCCGGAGATGGAGAAGGCGTACTGGCCCTGGTTCTGGCTGGTCGCGCCCGTGCTGATCTGCAGCACCGGGTAGGGCCGCAGGAACGGGAAGACGCCGGGGATGGCCGCGATGCGTCCCATCAACCGGCCGGCGATGGTGGAGACGGGCGGCCGCCGCTCGTCCGGCTTGAGGAAGACGTACGTCAGCCCCTGGTTCGAGGAGAGGAATGCGTTGAGCCCCGTGACGGAGATGGCCCTGTCTACGGTGGGCTCGTCCTGGACGGCCTGGCTCACGCGGTCTTGCAGCGCCTGCATCTGCTGCGGAGAGGAGCCCTCCTGCGCGATGAAGACGCCGTTCACCACGCCGCTGTCCCCTTCGGGGAGGAAGGTCTTGGGCACGACGATGAACAGCGCGACGGTGCCGGCGAGGCAGACCGCCCAGATGCCCGCTGAGATCCAGCGCCGGCGCAAGAACCAATCGAGCGACCGTCCGTAGAAATCGAGGACCCTCTTCTCGATGCGGGCGATGCCGCGCTCCATCCACGTCTGCTTGGCGCCATGACCGCGGTCCGCGAGCATTCGCGAGGTCATCAGCGGGGTCAGCGTGAGCGAGACGATCCCCGATGCGAAGATGGCGATGACGATGGTGATGGCGAACTCGCGGAAGATGCGGCCCACCAGCCCGGGCATGAACACCAGCGGGATGAACACCGCCGCGAGCGAGATGGTCATCGAGAGGATGGTGAAGCTGATCTCCTTCGCGCTGTTCAGGCTCGCCTCGAGCGCTTTCTCTCCGCGCTCCATGCGGCGGACCGTGTTCTCGAGGAAGACGATCGCGTCGTCCACCAGGAACCCGATGGCCAGCGTGAGCGCCATGAGCGAGAGGTTGTCTAGGCTGTACCCGAGCAGCTTCATCGCGATGAAGGTGAGCAGCAGGGAGAGGGGCAGGGCGACGGCCGGGATGAGCGTGTCGGTGGCGCGGCCGAGGAAGAGGAAGATGACCGCGACGACCAGCACGAAGGCGATGACCAGCGTCTCCCGCACGTCCTTCACGCTGTTCACGATCGTCTGCGAGCGATCGTAGATGAGCGTCGCACGAACCGACCCCGGTAGCTCGGCGTTGACGATCGGCAACAGGTCGCGGACGCTCTTCGCGACGTCCACCGCGTTCGCGCCCGCCTGGCGGGAGACGGCCACCACCGCCGTCGCCGACGGGATGTCGTACCCGCGTGCCCAGAAGAGCAGCTTGACGCGCTCGTCCTGGACGGTCTCGGTCGCGCTCGCGACGTCGCGCAGATGCACGGGCGCGCCGTTGCGCGCGCCGACGATGAGCGAGTCGTAGCTCTCCGCGCCCTCGAGCTGGCCGCGCGGCGACAGCAAGGTGGTCCCGCTGGGACCGTCGAGCTGGCCCGCCCCCGTGTAGCTCGTCCCGGCCTTGATCGCGGAGGCGAGATCGTCGACCGAGATCCCGCGCGCGGCCATCGCCGACGGATCGGCCTTGATGCGCACCGCGGACTTGCTGCCGAAGACGTTCACGCGGCTGACGCCGGGCAGGATGCTGATGCGCTGCCCGACCTGCGTGCTCGCGTAGTCGTAGAGCCGCCCCTTGGTGACCGAGTCGCTGGTCAGCGCGATGTACATGATCGGCTGATCGTTGGGGTTCGTCTTGGAGAACGTGGGCGGCGAGGGCAGGTCGACGGGCAGGGAGCCCGTGGCCTGCGTGATCGCCGTCTGGACGTCGGTCGCCGCGGCATCGAGGCTCTTGGCGAGGCCGAACTGCAGCGTGAGCGTCGCGAACCCCTGCGTGCTCTTGCTGGTCACGAGCTCGAGGCCGTTGATTTGCAAAAACTGCCGCTCGAGGGGCGTCGCCACGTTGGCCGCCATCGTCTCCGGACTGGCTCCCGGGTATTCGACGTTGACCTGGATGACCGGGTAATCGACGGTCGGGAGGTCGTTGACCGGGAGCTGGAAGTAGCAGAGGGCGCCGAAGAGCACCGCGGAAAGCGTCAGCACCGCGGTCATGACCGGGCGGCGGATGAACGGCTCGGAGAGGCTCATGGCTGGCTCCTGACCTTTCCCCCGGGCGTCACCGCGAGCTGGCCGGCGGTCACCACGCGCTCGCCGCCCTTCAATCCTTCGGCGAGGGCGACGAGGTCTCCCTGCCGCTGCCCGACGGTGACGGGCCGCAGCTCGGCCGTCGAGTCGTCCTTCACCACGTAGACGAAGGGCCCCTTCGCCGAGGTTTGCGTCGCCGTCGCGGGAACCAGCACCGCGCCTCTGCTGGTCCCGAGGACGAGACGGACCTTCACGAAGCGCCCCGGCCAGAACCGCCAATCCGCGTTTGGCACGCTCGCCCGCAACTTCACGGTGCCGGTGCCGTCCTGCACGGCAGTGTCGAGGAAGGTGAGCGCCCCATTCCGTGCTCCATCGGGGCCGTCCGGCAGGCGCACCTCCACCCTCGCCTCTCCGGCCGAGACGGCGTGCTGCACGGCGGTGAGGTCGTTCTCGGGGATGCTGAAGTCCGCGTACATCGGATCGAGCCGCTGGATGACCAGGAGGCCGCCGGTGGCGCCTGGACCGACGACGTTCCCGAGATCCACCAATCGCTGCCCCGCGCGGCCGTCGATGGGCGAGCGGATGAAGCAGTACTCGAGGTTCAGCTTCGCGGTGTCTACGGCCGCCCTGCTGAGGCGGACCTGGGCCTCGGAAACCGCCACCGCGCTGCGCCGCGAGTCGTGATCCTGCTGCGAGATGGCGTCCGTCTCGAGGAGCGCCCGGACGCGCGCGAACTCGAGCCGCGCGAGCTCCAGCTCGGCCAGGTTCCGCGACAGGCTCGCCTCGGCCGAGTCGAGCTGCGCCCGGTAGGGCCGCGGGTCGATGGTGAAGAGCAGATCCCCACGCTTCACCGTGGCACCATCCTTGACGTGGATCTCCGTGATGCGCCCGGAGCCCTGCGGCTGGATGTTGACCACCTCCGGCGCCACGTTCTTCCCGATCTGATCGAGATAGACCGGCACGTCCCGCTCGACGGCCGTGGCGACCGACACCGGCGCGGGTGGCCGTTGCGGTTGGGTCGCCTGGCCGCGCGCAGCGGGCTGGGCGCCTTCGACCCGCTTGCAAGCGGGCGCGAGCGCGAGGAGGCCGAGCACGATCAATTGCTTCGGGGTGGTC
>JBJMQJ010000422.1:0-3868 GCA_045802765.1 Myxococcales bacterium | reverse complement strand
TGGGTCCCGCCGCGGAGGAGTTGAAGCTCCTCACCATCTTCATCGACGGCTGCACCGACTTCCTCTTCGACAAAGCCGTCCCCAATCCGCGCTACGTCTTCCGGGTCACGAACATCCAGTCGGCGGACGGGTCCACCTGCGCGCTCGCGGTCGCCCAGACGTGGCCGGACGTCAAGAAGGTGGCGCACATCCATCCGGACTACGCGTACGGGCGGAACTGCTACGACCACTTCAGCATCGTCTCCAAGAAGCTCATCCCCCGGGCGCAGAACGTCTCGGAGGCCTGGCCGAAGCTGTTCTCGACCGACTTCACCTCGCACATCACCAAGACGCTGGCCGCGAAGCCGGACCTCCTGGTGACCTCGGTCTGGGGCGGCGACTATGTCTCCTTCTACAAGCAGGCGCTGCAGCACGGGCTCTTCGACAAGATGAAGGTCGCCACCACGCTCGCGTTGGGCGTCGCGCCCCACGCCATCGGCAAGGATCATCCCGAAGGCGTGCTCGCCGGCGTCCACGCGAACTACCACTTCAGCTATCCGCCGGGAAATCGCTGGCCGCTCAACAAGACGTTCGTGGAGAAGTACAAGGCCAAGTTCAACGAGTACCCGAACTTCCAGGCGGAAGGCGCCTACACGGCGACGCACATCTTGAGGACGGCGGTGGAGAAGGCGAACAAGCTGACCGGCGGCTGGCCCGACGACGACGCGATCATCTCGCAGATCGAGGGCATGATGATCGCCGGGCCCGGCGGGTACGTCTACATCCGGCCTGACAACCACCAGGGCTACAAGGACGCGATCACGGGCTTCAGCAAGAACGTGCCGGAGTACCCGTTCCCGATCCTCGATCCGGCCCGGATCATCACCATCCCGATCCGGAACATCACGGCGCCTCCCGGCTGGCCCAAGGGCGAGCCGACGTCGACCTACACCTGGATCGATCAGACGTGGCCGACCGTGAAGCAGGCGTAACCCGGGAGCTCGCGCAGGCTGGATGATCTTCTGACGCCGTGGACATCCTCGTCATCCACCTCTTCAACGCGCTCCTCTACGCGTCGGTCCTCTTCCTCATCGCGGGAGGGTTGAGCCTCATCTACGGCGTGATGAGGATCGTCAACCTGGCGCACGGCAACCTCTACGCCTTCGGCGCGTACGTGACGGCCTGGGTGGTCGGTCAGGCGCTGGCGGGAGCGCATCCGATCGTCCTCTATCTGCTGCTGCCCGCGGGCGCGTTCGCGGCGGCACTCCTCGGCGCGATCCTGGAGCCGACGCTGCTCCGGCCGTTCTACCGGCGCGCCGAGGAGTACCAGCTCCTGGTCACCTTCGGGCTGCTGATGATCCTCGAGGACCTCATGCGCTTCTTCTGGGGTCCATATCCGCTCACGGCGACCTCGCTCTTCGAGAAGATGGGGAGCCTCGCCATCGGGGAATCGGTCTACCCGCGCTACAACCTGCTGGTGATCGGCATCGGCGTCCTGGCCGCCGGATTCCTCTGGGCGTTCGTCTACAAGACCCGGTTCGGCGTCGTGCTCCGGGCGACCTCCCAGGACATGCGCCGGGCTTCGGCCATGGGCGTGAACGTCAACCGCGTCTACATCCAGGCCTTCACCATCGGCTGCTTCATGGCGGGCCTGGGCGGGGCGATCGTGGTGCCGGGGCAATCGGCGGTGCTGGGGATGGGGGTGGACGCGCTGGTGCTCGCCTTCGTGGTGGTCGTGGTCGGCGGCCTCGGTAGCCTCGAGGGCGCGCTCTTCGGAGCGCTCATCGTCGGAATCGTCCGGGAGTTCGGCGTCTCCGTCTTCCCGGAGGTCGAGCTGGCGGTGCTCTACCTCATCGCGGTGGTGGTGCTCCTGGTGCGGCCGGCGGGTCTGTTCGGACGGACCGCATGAGCACGGTGCCGCTCACGCTGCAGGCGCGCTCGCCGATGAAGGCGCTGCCCTGGGCGGTGCCCGTCGCGCTGCTGCTCTTCGCGCTCCCCCAGGCGATCGATCCGTACAAGACGATCCTGCTCGCCTACGGGCTGGTGATGGGCATCGCCGCGCTCGGGTTCAACCTCCTGCTCGGCTACACGGGGCTATTGTCCTTCGGTCACTCGGCGTACTTCGGCGTGGGCGCCTACGCGGTGGCGCTCATCTTCAAGTACTTCCACGTCCGCTCGATGGAGCTGTTCCTGCTCGGGGCGATCCTCGCCTCGCTGGTGGTCAGCGCGCTCTTCGGCTTCGTCTGCGTGCGGTACACGCGCATCTTCTTCGGCATCCTCACGCTGGCGCTCTCGCAGGTGCTGTGGAGCCTGGCCTTCAAGTTCTACCCGATCACCGGGGGCACCGACGGGCTGCGGGTGCCCACGCCCACGCTGCTGGGGCTTCCGCTCGACACCGCGGGAGACAAGATCCTCTTCCTCGCGCGCAACTACTACTACTACGTGCTCGGGTTCTTCTTCGCCTGCGTGCTGGTGATGTGGGTCGTGGTGAACTCGCCGTTCGGCAAGGCGCTGCAGGCGATCCGCGACAACGAGACGCGCGCGGAGTTCATCGGCATCCACATCCGGCGCTACCGATTCGTCGCCTTCCTCGTCTCCGGCGTGTTCACCGGGATCGCCGGCGCGCTGTGGGTCCCGCTCAACGGGCTCACCACGCCCGACATCCTCTACTGGCCGTTCTCGGGCGAGATCGTCTTCATGACGGTGCTGGGCGGCTTCCGCACCTTCTCCGGGCCGATCTTCGGCGCGGTCGCCTTCAACTACCTGAAGACGTCCGCGGTCGGCTTCACCACCTACTGGCAGGCGTTGCTCGGCGCGATCCTGGTGTTCCTGGTGCTCGTCCTCCCCGGCGGAATCGTGGGAACGGTGGTGCAGCTCCTCCCCATCCTCAAGAAGCGGTTCTCCCGATGAACCTGCTGCAGACGACCAAGCTCACCAAGCACTTCGGCGAGACGCGCGCGGTGGACGGCGTCGATTTCACCGTGAACGAGGGCGAGGTGCTGGCGCTGATCGGCTCCAACGGAGCGGGAAAGACGAGCTTGGTGAACGTGGTCAGCGGAATGATCCGGCCCGACGCTGGAAGCATCGTCTTCCGCGGCGAGGACGTGACCTCGCTGTCGGTGCACGACCGGATCCACGCAGGCATCGCGCGAAGCTTCCAGCTCGTGAACCTCTTCGACCAGCTCACGCTGCTCGACAACGTGGCCCTCTCGATCTTCTCTCGCGAGGACCTCACCCGGAAGCTGCTCGCCCTGGCCGACCATCACCGGGCGGTGTGGGAGGAGGCATTCGAGATCCTGCGCCAGTTCGGGCTGGCGATCAGCGCCACCCAGCTCGCCGGCGGGATCTCGCAAGGCGAGCGCAAGCTGCTCGACGTGGCGGTCGCCTTCGCGCTCAGGCCGCGGCTGCTCTTCCTCGACGAGCCGACCAGCGGCGTCAGCACGCGCGAGAAGGCGCCGATCATGGACGTCATCACTTCGGTCGTGCGATCGAACAAGATCACGGCGGTGATCATCGAGCACGACATGGACGTCGTCTTCAAGTATTCCGATCGGATCGTCGCCATGCACCAAGGGAACATCCTGGCGAGCGGCACGCCCGACGAGATCCGGCGCAACGAGGCGGTGACGACGAACCTGCTCGGGACCGCGCATGCTTGAGATCGCTGGCATCGACACCTGGCGGGGTCCGGCGCAGATCCTCCGGCGCGTCTCGCTCGGCGTCGGGAGCAAGGAAGCGGTCTGCCTCGTCGGCCGCAACGGCGCGGGAAAGACCACCACCATCGACAGCATCATCGGCCTGTTGCCCCTCCGCTCCGGGAAGGTCACCTTCCAGGGCCAGGACATCAGTGCGCTGCCGCCCTACCGGCGCGCGCGGATGGGCATCGGGT
>JBJMQJ010000421.1:0-8383 GCA_045802765.1 Myxococcales bacterium | reverse complement strand
GGGCCGTCCCTACCGTGCCGGCATGAGGCGAATTATCGTCGTGACGGCGCTGGTTTGCGCTTGTGCAAAAGGGACGTCCAGCAGCGGCGGCGCCGTTGATTCCGACGCCGACGCCGGGAGCGTCGCGCCAGATGCGGGTGGCGGCGTTCCGTCTGGAGGCGACGCAGGCACCGACGGCGGCACGACGGCCGCCGCGCCGATACCCGGCGCCGAGCTGATCGATCCCAACGGTCAGTACGTCCACGCGATCTCGCCCGACAATACGAGGGTTCTCCTGTCGCACCATCTCATCGCGTGGACCTACACGGCCGGCGGGTTCGTGCCCGGCACCGGCGATCTCGTCGTCGCAACCCGCGGCGGCGCGATCAAGCAGCTTGCGGCCGAAGGCGTCTGGTATGGAGCGTTCACGAACGACGGCAGCGCCGTCGTGTACCGCACGCAGCCGCATGGGGTCACGCTCGTTCACACCGACGGCAGCAACCCGCGGCAGCTCACGACGCAGGATGAATTCACGCTCGCGGGCCGCTGGCTCTATTACACGGACGCGCGCAATGGCCAGCTCGCGCTGTTCAGGCTCGCGCCGCCGGACGGCGACCCGGAGCTGGTGGCGGGCGTCCCAGATCCGTCAACCGGGCCGCTCACGAGCGGCATCTCGTACTGGACGTCCCCCGACGGCGATCTCGTCGTCTTCTGCCACGGGACGCCGTGGACGTGCAGCCTGGTTCCCGCCGCCAGCAAGTCGCCGATTGAATTCGCCGGCTCGGGCGCGTCGTGGCAATTCTCCCCTGACAGCAACTGGGTGCTGAACGGCTGCGACCTGTACGACCGCAACGGCGCCGTCCGCAGGGTCTGCGACGTCATCGGCTGGCTGGCGGCGACGTTCTCGCCGGACGGCAAGCTCGCCATCTTCGACGCCCGCGCGACGCGGGTGATCACGCTCGCGAGCATGGCGGAAACGCAGCTGCCGCCGTTCAGCGAGGCCTTGTTCTATCCGTGGGGCTTCACTCCCGATGGCTCGCGGCTGATCGCCTCGGCCAGCGACTCGACGGGCCGTCCCGCGAAGTTCTTCGTCGCGAACGCCGCCGGCGGCCAGTGGATCGAGCTTTCAAACGACGCCTACTCGCAAAAGGGCGCGTCGGACTTCCCCGTCGGCCTGGCAATCAGTCCGGATTCGCGCATCGTCGCGACGTCGTCGAGGTCGCAGGGAGTCGTCGAGTCGATCGCCGGTGGACCGGCGCAGGTCGTAACCCATTCGGGTGACCCGCTGTTCTTCGCGACGCCAGTCTTCGAGCCCGCAGGTGGGCACGGCAAGGCAATCTTCTACGAGCGCGGCTACCCGGACTATCGGCTGGCGCTCGGCAACGCCGACGGCAGCGGCGGTTGGATCGAGTTGGGCACAGCGAACTTCTATCCGCGCTGGTTCGGGCACAGCTTCTTGTCCTTCCTCGCGGGCGCGCACGACTCATCGACCCGAAGCACGGCCTACGACATTCTTGTCACTACCGACGACGGCGCCCTGACGAACGCGCCTTTCCTCAGCAACGTCTCACCGGTGTTCTTCGACCAGTCCGTCGACCACGCGGCGCTCTACTTCACGCCGCCGAGCGGCGGTCTGTACCGCGGCGCGGTGCCGCAGCCGGCGCCTTGAGCCATGCCATCCCGAGGATCTTCCGCGGCACGTTGCCGCTTCAGGCGCTGCGCAAGGCGATCACCGGATCGACTCCCGCGGCCCTGCGCGCCGGCAGGAAGCACGCCACCGCGCCCACGGCGGCCAGTACCCCGGCGCCTGCGATCCACGTCACGGGATCGCTCGCCGCGATTCCGAAGACGAGCCCCGTCATCGCCCGCGAGATGGCGAGCCCGCCGAAGAGCCCCAGCGCCAGGCCGGCGGCGACCAGCGCCATGCCCTGCCGCAGGACCATGCGCAGCACCTCCTCGCGACGCGCGCCCAGCGCCATGCGGATGCCGATCTCCTGCGTGCGCTGGTTGACCGAGTACGCCATCACGCCGGCGATCCCCGCGGCCGTGATGCAGAGGGCCAGCGCCGCGAAGGCCCCGAGGAGCAACGCGGTCAGGCGGGGCGAGGCGAGCGCATCGGCGCGGACCTGCTCGAGCGTGCGCACCTCCGTGACAGGCTGGTCGGAGTCGAGCTCGCGGACGGCGGCGCGGACCTCGCGCTCGAGGAAGCGCGGCGCGCCCTTGCTGCGCACGACGAGCCTCAGATCGCGGAAGACGTCGAAGCCGATGGGCGAGTACACCTCGTCGGAAGGCTCGCGCTCGAGGCCGTGCTGCTTCACGTCGGCCGCGATCCCGACGATGGTGGCCCACGCCTTGCCGCCGTTCGCGCTCAGGCGCCGCCCGATGGGGTTCTGCCCCGCGAACACGTGCCTGGCGAACGACTGGTTGACGATGGCCACGGCGGGCGCGGGTGGCTGATCGGCGGCGGTGAACGCGCGCCCTGCCACGAGCGGGATTCCCATTGCTCGGAAATAGTCCGGCGAGGCGATGTCCAGCTCGGTCTGCGGCTGCGCGCCGCCTTCGCCGCGCGCGCCCTCGACCTGGTACGGCACGGTGAAGGCATCCGCGCCGGTGAGCGGAACGGTCCCGCCGAGGGCAACGGCGACGACCCCAGGCTGGTCCTTCAGCCGCTCGAGCAGCTTGCTCGCGAACCCGCGCACCTTGTCGTTGTCGGCGTAGCGCGACCAGTTCAGGTCGATGCGAGCGGTGAGGACGTTCTCCGGATCGAAACCCGCCTGCACGCGCTGGAGCTTGACCAGGCTGCGCAGCATCAGGCCGGCGCCGATGAGGAGCGCGAACGACACCGCGACCTGCGACACGATCAGCGCCCGGCGCAAGCGCAGCCGGCCGCGATGGGTCGTGGCGCCGCCGCCTTCCTTCAGGTCCGCGACCAGGTTGGCGCGCGCGGGCAGCGCCGGCAGGCAGCCGAGGAGGACGCCCGTGCCGACGGAGAGGACGATCGCGAAGAGCAGGACGCGGCCGTCGAGCGACACCTCGCCGGCGCGGGTGGTGAACCGGGCGGCGAACGCGGCCAGGGCGTCCACGCCGAACGACGCCAGGAGCACGCCGAGGGCCCCGCCGCACAAGGCGAGGATCAGGTTCTCGGTGAGCAGCTGCTGGAAGAGCCGCAGGCGAGTGGCCCCCAGCGCCGTCCGGATGGCCATCTCCCGTTCGCGGCGGACGAGCCGCGCCAGGGTCAGGTTGGCCACGTTCGCGCAGACGATCACCAGCAGGAAGAGCGCGGTCGAGAGCAGCACCAGAAGGGTCGGCTTCGCCCGCCTGGTCAATTCGTCCCGGAGCAGCTCGGCGGCCGTCCCGAATCGCTCGGCTGTGGGATAGGCGGCGGGATACTGCCCGTGCAAGCGCGACGCGATCTCTCCCACGTCCGTGCGGACCTGCTCGATCGTCGCCCCGCGCCGCATCCGACCGAAGACGGCCAGCCCCCGTGCGGCCCGATCGTTCGGCCAGTGCTTGCCGTTCCGGAACGGGCAGGCCACGGTCGGCATGTAGACGTCGTTCTCCTCGGGATACTGCGGGATCCTGGGAAGGACCCCCACCACCTGGTGCACCTTGTCGTTCATGGTGAACGTCTTGCCGACGATGCCCCGATCTCCGCGGTACGCCCGCTGCCAGTACTCGTAGCTGAGCACCAGGACGGCCGGCGCGCCCTGCTCGTCGTCCGCGGGAAGGAAGGCGCGCCCGATGAGCGGGCGCACGCCGAACGCAGCGAAGAAATTGGCCGAGACGACGCCGGTCTGCACGCGCTGCGGCTCGGCGCCGCCGAGCAGGACGAACTGCATCGAGTGGTACTCGACGACCGCGTCCAGCGTGTGCGTCAGCGCGCGGTAGTCCTGCACTTCCATCGGAGAGAACGAGACGTTCTCGACGCCGGAGGCCTTGGCGGGCTGGAGCAGGTGCACCAGCCGGTCGCCGCTCTCGTAGGGCAGCGGCCGCAACAGGACGGCGTCCACGACGCTGAAGATCGCCGTGTTCGCGCCGATGCCGAGGGCTAGCGTCAGCAGGATGGCGAGCGTGAACGCGCCGCTCGTGGCGAGCCCCCGCATGCCGTGGCGCACGTCGTACAACAGCTTCGCCAGGAAGCGGTCGCCGCGGCCCTCCCGGGCGGGTCGTTCCAGCCAGTCTTCGAACGACGCAGGCGCCGCGCCGAGGCGGGCGGACAGCCCGTTCCAGAGCAGATCGCCGGCGGCGCGAAGAGAGAAGCCGGGGCCGTAGACGTCGCGGCAGAGAGCGAGGATCTCCTCGCCGTGCCGCTCACGGAATTCCTTCGGATAGGCGCGCAGGAAGATTCGCAGCATGTGTGCCTCAGGTGGCAAGCAGCGCCTCGATCGCGCCGGCCAGGACCCGCGCCTCGGCCTGAGCGACCCTCCGGCCCAGCGTGGTCATTCGGTACTCGGTACGCCGCTCCTCGCCGCTGCCGCGGTGCCCGGCGGGTTCGATGAGGCCGCGATCCAGCATCCGGTCGAGCACGCGATAGAGGTTTCCTGGACGGATTCGGATCCGTCCGTGCGAGCGGGCAGCTACCTCCTGCACGATGCCGTACCCGTGCAGCGGGCCGGCTCGGAGGACCGCCAGCACGAACAGCTCCGCGGGCTTGAGGGGAGGTGTGCTCGGATCGAGTATGCTCATAGTGAGCATAGTAGCGGGGCCCCGAGCACCGGTCAACCCGCTCCCCCGCGTCGAGTCTCCGTGGCTCTGCTACACTCGCCGGGCATGAAGCTCACTGGCGACCCCGACGGGCTCGCGGCGCTCAAGTCCTTCCAGGAAGGGAACCGGGACTACCTCAAGTTCCTCATCCAGGAAGCGACCTCGGTGTTCGAGCATCACGTCGACTTCAAAGGCCCCGACGGAACGCAGTTCCGGCTCGTGCACGACGTGCGGACCGGAGAGTTTCGCGTCGAGAAGAAGGGCGCCTGACCAGCGCTCTTGCTCGGCGCTTTCCCTCGCGCGGTTTGCTCGCCCGCGGCCGGGAACGTCTCGCCGTCCTCGCAACGACCAGCGCATCTGCATCGACTTCGAGAAGATGATCCCCGCGCCGACGCCGGAATACCTGAAGCAGCATTGACCGTCACGGCTGCTTGACGATTCGGCCGCCCTTCACGACCAGCGAGACGCGCTCGATCGCGGACGGATCCTGCAAGACGTTCCCGGGCACCGCGATCACGTCGGCGAGGTACCCGGTCGCAAGCTTCCCGACGCGGTCGTCCATCTGCAAGAGCTTCGCGCCCGCGACCGTACCCGCTTGGAGCGCCTGCGCAGGCGTCATTCCGTTCTTCACCATGAGCGTGATCTCGTGCGCGTTGAATCCGTGCTGCGAGACTCCGGAATCGGTCCCGAGCGCGATGGGGACACCCAGCTGCACCGCGGTGCGGAACGTGTTCGCCAGCGAGGAGGCCGCCTGCAGCGCCTTCTCCGCCACCAGCGCCGGCAGCTTCTTCTCTCGCGCGCGGCGCTCCACGTTCTCGACCGCCATCAGCGTCGGCACGTACACCACGCCTCGCCGCTTCATCTCGGCGAGCGTCTCGGGCTTGAGGAACGATCCGTGCTCGATCGAGTCGACGCCCGCGGCGATGGCGATCTTCGCCGCCGCGTCTCCGTGGCAGTGGGCAGCCGCCTTCTTGCGCCAGAGGTGCGCCTCGTCGACGATGGCCGCTGTCTCCTCGGCGGTGAGCTGGGGCACGTCGACGGGGTCGCTGAGCGAGAGCACGCCGCCCGACACCGCGAACTTGATCACGTCGGCGCCGTACTTGAGCTGCCAGCGCACGGCGTCGCGGCACTGATCGGCGCCGGCGCAGATCCCGGCCTCGACGGTCCTCGGCGAAAGGTGGGTCGGCGGCGCGGGCGCCCCGTCGGTGTGGCCGCCGCGCGACCCGATCGGGCTCTCGGACACCAGCATCCGCGGCCCGTCCGTGAACCCGAGCTCGATCCCGCGCTTGAGGCCGAAGTCGGTGAGGTCGGACGCTCCCACGTTGCGCACGGTAGTGAAGCCGCCGAGGAGCGTGCGGCGCGCGTACACCCGCGCCGCGAGCGTCGTCTCCGCGGGGAACTGGAACAGCGACTCGACGACGGCTTTGGCAAAGTCCTCCTGCGACTCACCGGTGAGGTGCACATGTGCGTCGATGAGGCCGGGGAGCAGCGTGGCGTCGCCCAGGTCGATCGTCGTCGCATCCCTCGGCACCTGGACGTTCCGGCCGGCGGCGGTGATGCGGTCTCCGTCGATCAGCACCGTCGCGCCGTCGATGAGCGCGCCCTTCTCGGCGTCGAAGAGGTGAGCTGCCTTGAGCGCGAGCTTTTTCGGCGGGACCGGCAGGGCGCCGTGCTTCACCACCACGCCGCCCTTCATCACGAACGACACGCGCTCGACCGCCGTGATGTCTTGCAACGGGTTGCCCGGGACCGCGATGACGTCGGCCAGCTTGCCTTTTTCGAGGATGCCGGCGTCGATTCCGAGCAACTCCGCATCGATCACCGTGGCGCTCTGCAGCGCCGCCGCGGGCGTGAAGCCCCACTTGACCATCCAGGACAGCTGCTGGGGATTGGTCTTGCCGTGCTCGCCTACTCCCGCGTCGCTGCCGAACGCGATGCGCACGCCGATGCGCTGCGCATTGCGGATCATCTCCGGCCAGGCCTTCCCGGCGGCGAGCGCCTTCTCCACGATCGGCGGCGGGAACTTCTTCTGCAGCTCCTCCCGGGACTGTCCCTTGGGGTCGAAGATCGGCCCGGGCATCAGGAACACGCCGTGCTTCTTCATCTCCTGGAGCGTGTCGGGCTTGAGGAAGGTGCCGTGCTCGACCGAATCCCCGCCGGCGCGGACGAACATCTTCGCCGCCGCGTCGCCGTGGGAGTGCGCCGCGGCCCTGCGTCCCCAACGGTGTGCCTCGTCGACGATGGCGTCGAGCTCGGCCTGCGAGAGCTGCACGTTGTCGACCGGATCGGCCAGCGAGAGGACCCCGCCCGACGCCATCAGCTTGACGACGCCGGCGCCGTACTTGACCTGCCAGCGAACGGCCGATCGGCACGCCTCGACGCCGTCGCAGATGCCTTCCCGGATCCCCAGAGGCGGAACGCGGTCGGGAGGGTAGGGATCGAGGTCGGCGTGGCCGCCCCGGCTGCCGACCGCGTGCACCGCCGTGATCATCCGCGGGCCGGGCACCGCGCCGGCGTCGATCGCTTTCTTCAGCCCCACGTCGATGAAGTCGCTGGCGCCGAGGTCGCGAACGGCGGTGAACCCCGAGTCGAGCGTCCGCCGAGCGTATTCGGCGGCGTACTGCGCCTGCTCGGCAGGCCAGCGCAAGATGACGTCGAAGGAGTCGCGGTACCAGCTGGGGCCGCTCTCGAAGGTCAAGTGCGTGTGCGCGTCCATCAGCCCTGGCAGGAGCGTGGCGTCGCCGAGATCGATCGTCTTCGCCCCGGGCGGTGCGCTCCGGCCCACCTCAACGATTCGTTCGCCCTCGACGACTACGAGCCCGGGCTGCACGATCGCGCCCCTGCGCGCATCGAACATGCGTGCGGCGCGAAGGGCGATTGGTTGCGCGAGCAAGAGGACCGCGAGCAGGACCATGGACGACCTCCGGGTCCGCCGCTCCTACCATACGGCGGCGCCCGCCCGCTCGGAGGCCCCGAAGGAGCTGCGTCAGGGCGCGGCTGCGGCGAGCAGCTTGCGCACGATCGGGCGCAGCAGCGAGGCGGGGGCCGCGGTGCCTCCGGCACTGTCCGCAGGCGTATTCACCCCGGCGAGGCGACCCTGCGCGTCGAACAGCGGCCCACCCCAGAATGGCGCCGGAAGGGAGCGATCCGTCCGGAGCCGATGCGTTCCATCCTCCGCGGAATCGATGCGCGTGAGGCGCACTCCGAGCACCTCGAGGGAGTTGCCGTCGGCGCCCACCGCAAGCATCGCGTCGCCCACCTCCGGATCCCCGGACGCGAACACCGCCGCAGGGAGAGAGCGCGCCTCGTCCGGCAGGCGAAGGACGGCGACGTCGAGCGCGGCATCGGCGGCGACCACGTGCGCCGGGAGCGGACCGACGTCGTCGACGAGGATCTCGATCTGGCTCACCACCTCCTTGCGCCCGTCCGCCGCGGTCAGCGCGACGGCGCCGAGCTCGGTGAGGACGAGACCGTCTCCGATCAGCACGCCCGAGGCCGAGCTGAGCGCCTCGTGCACCTCGAGGGCCCCGTCGTCCGTCCGCTCGGGGATGAGCGCACGCGCGCGTACGAGGACGGCGAGCGCGTGGACGCGATCGGCGACCGCCTGCAAGCGGGCTTCCGGCGGTGGAAGCACGACCGCTGCCGCCGATGCGCCGGCGGCGATCGCGACGGAGGCGAAGACACAGGCTCCGAACCGCGC
>JBJMQJ010000420.1:0-14175 GCA_045802765.1 Myxococcales bacterium | reverse complement strand
GACCGCGAGGTTCGCGAGCGGTTCCGGGACTTGCGCTCCCCGGTGAGCATCGACCGCGCCATGACTGCCCTGCTCCTCTTCCCGCGCTCGTCGAGCTTGCGCTGGGGTGCGCAGGTAGACGTCGCCGCGGGCGAGGTGGCGCTCGGCGGCGAACGGCTCCGCTTCCAGGGCGGCCCAGGCATCCTCGGCTCGTTCGTGAACATCGCATCGGGCTGGATGGCGCAGGGCGTGCAGGCCGCGCTACGCGCGGAACGGTTCAACACGTTCGGCGTCGCTTCGGCGCGTGCGCGCTTGTTGCACGCAGGCCGGGCGGGCTCGCCGATCCTCACGGCAGGCGACTTGCCAGGCCGGCGGGGTGGCAACGATCTCGGGGCGCCACGGTCGATCGGGGAGCTCTCCCTCGCATCGCCGCTGCCCGATCGCCGCCCTCTACAGCTCGTTTTCGATACCTGGAAGGCCTGGCCGAAGCCCGCCGCGTTCCAACTGACGCGCGCGCCCGTCGAGACCAGGACTTCTCCGCTCGAGACGTATCCGGAAGTGGAGAAACAGGTCGCCGCTCAAGTCGACGCCATCGCGTTCTTCGGGATGCGGCAAAAGCCTTGGTTCCGGTCGGTCGATTCGGTGACGGCGCGGATCCAGAGCGCGGGTGTGACGCGGGCGCTGCTCGGGGGCACGTTGCCGCGCATTTTCGGGACGGGCCGGATGGATTCGCCGGAGCGAGGGCCCATCACCATCCTGCCGCAAAGCACCCAGCGGACGGGCGAAGTCGTGGCGCGTTCGACGCGGAGGCTGACCGGGCTCCACGCATACACCGAAGGAGAGGACGTGACGCGGCACACGGTGCCTCACGGCATCAACTCGCGCTACTGGCGCGCTTCGGGAGGAACCGACGGCGGGGTGCGTCCGAGCCTTTCGCCTCTACCCGCCCGACTCGCCAGCGCGAACCAGTCCGTGCAAGCCTGGAGCTGCCGCGGGTCGTTTTTCGCCGGCTCGGCGGTGGCCCAGGAGGCGGACTCACGACGGCGGTACCGAGCGCCGTGCCGGTGACGATGCGCCTCGTTCGTACCGCGATCGCGGTCCTCGCCACTGCCGCCGTCCTGCTCACCGGGGCCTGGGCGGGCGGCAGTTGCTCGGCGGCGCGCGCACAAGGGGACGGTCTGACGCGCTCGAGGTTCCTTGGCGGCTTCCCCGAAGTCCCTCAATCGACACCAATTCCGGTCGGCGATGGGCTAGTCGTAAACGGCCATCCGATGCAGCTTTCCGTCTTCTACACGACCGACGCTCCGGATCAGGTCATCGCGTTCTACGCGGCTGCCTTCCGCGCGCGGGGGCTCTTACCGATTGCCGCCGCCGACCGGCATCTGGCGCACGTCTCCGTCCTCGATCCCGCCGACGGTCTGCAGCGCGGCGTCACCGCGTTCGTCGAGCGCTCCGGACGCACGCTGGTCCTGCTCGCGGTGTCGGATCCCGGCAGCGTGCCGGACCTTTTCGCGCGGGCGCCCGAGTCGCTGTATCCCGTGCCCACCGAGCATCGCGCGTTCCTCGGCTACAGCTCGACCGACGGCAGCGCGCGAGCGCACAGCGGCCAGTTCGTCACCAGCCTCGCCCCGCAGCAGCTCGCCCAGTACTACCGCGACGGGCTGGGCGCGCAGGGCTACGTCGAATGGACCCATGGCGCGGATGGAGGGCTTCTCGTCTTCACCCGGCGCGACAGCACGGTCTCCGTCGCGGTGCAGGCGCTCGCCGAAGGCGGAGGCTCCGCCGTATTCGTGAACCACGTCGACGGATCGCCATGAAGCCGCGCCGCTTGCTCCGGCCGGCACGAGGTCAGGCGCTGGTCGAGACTTCCCTGCTGCTCGCGGTGCTCGTCGGGGCGCTCGCCGTAGGTGGATTGTGGCTCGTGCGCGCGCATCCCCGCATGCTTCACGCCCTCGAGGTCGCCGTCCGCGGCGATTACTTCGTGCTCTCGCTGCCTTTCCCCTGAGCGTCCGGGAAGACCGACCGCGCTCCTTGGACCCCATACGCCGTCAGCTCGACGGTCTGGCGCGGTCCGTCGGCACGAACCAGGCCCCAGAGCGGAACCTGCGGCGCGCGCCACACGCGCGTCGCTGCGCCGCCCGAGCCGACGCGCAGCTCCTCGACCTCGAAGGTGCCGGCACGAACGGTCACGCTGCCGATGCGCGTTGCACGGGGCGCGCGGACGTGTCGCCTCGATTTCGCGCCTTCCCCCTGCTCCCGGGCGACAGGCACCTCGATGGGCGCCTGCCCGAGCGCGTAAAGGACGGCGCGCTCGAGTCCGCCTTCCCTGCCGACGAGCAGCCTCGCGGCGAACGGCAACGTGTGCTCGCCGAGCGCCGTCACCTCGACCCAGGCACGATCCTGTTCGAGCGCCGGCGGGATCAGCGACAGCCGCACACGCACGTCCTCTTGCCCGTGCGAACGGATCAGGTACTCGGCCCACGCTCCCACCTTCGCGCGGAGCGGCCCGAGCGCAGCGGCGAAGGCGGCGCCTCCTGCGACATCCATCGAGGGCGCAGCAGGCGGAACCGCCGCCGCGGCTGCAGCGACGACTAGCGGCAGCAGCATGGCCACCAACGCTACCCCGTCCTGCCGGTCCCTTGCGGCCGTCATCCGACCGATGCTCCGGATCGGCCAGGCGGCCGACGGCGCCGCGCGCAAGTTGCGGCACAATGCGGCGCCATGGTCCGTGGCGCGTACCTCGCGCTGTACGCAGGCATCGCCGCGGTAGGCACCGCTCTGCTGGCGCGTCCGGCGCTCCTCTGGGCCGAGGGACTCGGTCTCTTCCGACCCGTCCAGCCGTGGCCGGTGCCTCTGGGAGGAGCGGCCGCGCTGCTTGCCGCCGTGCTCGGCGGCCTCGCGTTCGCGATGGCCATGCGCGCCATCGCCGGAGCGAGACTGCGCCGGCCCTACCATCTCGCTCTCCTCTTGCTCCTCGCGTTGGCGCTCGCGCTCCGTGCCGCCTCCGACGATCTCGTGCCGCCGGCCGATCCCGCGCCGCGCTTAATCGAGGGCCTGCGCACCGCGGCGGGGGTGCTCGACGCGGAGTACGCCTCGACGCGTCGCTATGCGCCGACCGCCGCGCTCTTGCAAGGCGCCCTGTCGGCGCTGCCGGCCCCGGGGTTCGTCCACCGCGGCCGCCAGCTGCGCCTCTCTGCGCGCATCCTGCACGGCATGCGCGGCGCGCAGCTCGATGCTCTGCCTGGCGACCCGCCGGCCACCATCTACGTCTGCATCTCGTCCGACGAGCAGCGCGCGTGGGTGTCCGCTCTCGGCCTGCACGGCGTGCTGCCGGTCACGGCACAAGCCTACGCCGGCACGCACGCTGCGCCCGGGTTCGATCCGCTCCTGCCGCTGTACCCGAACGCGCTGCCTGCGGCGCGCTAGATGTCCAGGTTGGTCGCGTCGAGCGCGTTCTTCTCGATGAACTCGCGCCGCGGCTCGACGGCATCGCCCATCAGCGTGGTGAACATCATTTCCGCCTCGGCGACGTCGTCGGCGTGCACCTCGAGAAGGGTCCGCCGCGCGGGATCCATGGTGGTCGACCAGAGCTGCTCCGGGTTCATCTCGCCCAGGCCCTTGTAGCGCTGGATCTCCAGCCCCTTGGAGGCGGCGCGCTTCACCAGATCGACCAGCTCGAGCGCGTTGCGCGCCTGCTGCTCGGCGCCGCCGCCGTCGCGCAGCGACATCGTGAACGGAGCGCGCCCGAACCCGGCGAACTCCTGCCGCAGCTTGGCCAGCTCGGCCCAGTCGGGGCTGGTGACGAAGACGTGGTCGAGATGCGTCTCTCGCATCGCTCCGTTGTGTCCCAGCCTGACGACCAGCTTCTGCGCGCCGTGCTCCGCGTCGTCCGCGATGGCGACGGAGAGCGTCTCGTTGGGCACCGCCGCCTTGAGCTCCGCCTCGAGCGCGGCGCGGACGTCCTCGAGAAAGGCCGGATCGCGCAGCGTCTGCTGCTCCAGCGCAGCGCCGGCCAGCGCCGCGTCGACGACGCGCGCGTCGCGTCGCTTGTCGATCTTCCCGAGCAGCCGCCGGTAGGCGAGCACCTTCTCGAGCAGCTCCTTGAGTCGCGCTCCCTGCACCGGCTCGGACCCCTCGCCGCGGACCGCGAATCCCTCGGTGCCGACATTCAACAGGTGGGCGTCGAGCGCCGCGTCGTCCTTGAGGTACAGCTCCTGCTTCCCCTTCTTCACCCGGTAGAGGGGCGGCTGCGCGATGTAGAGATGGTGCTTGGTGGCCCCGTCGCCGAGCGTCCGCGCCACCACGTCGTGCATCTGCCGGTAGAAGAACGTGAGCAAGAGCGTCCGGATGTGGCTGCCGTCCACGTCGGCGTCCGTCATCAGGATGATCTTGTGGTAGCGCAGCTTGCCGATGTCGAACTCGTCGTGGATGCCGGTGCCGATCGCCGTGATCATGGTGGCGATCTCCTGCGATCCGAGCATCTTGTCGAAGCGGGCCTTCTCCACGTTGAGGATCTTGCCCCGCAGCGGGAGGATGGCCTGCGTGCGGCGATCGCGTCCCTGCTTGGCCGAGCCGCCGGCGCTGTCTCCCTCGACGATGTAGAGCTCGCACTTCTCCGGATCGCGCTCCTGGCAGTCGGCGAGCTTGCCCGGCAAGGACGCCGAGTCCAGCGCCCCCTTGCGCCGCACCGTCTCGCGGGCCTTGCGCGCGGCGATGCGCGCGCGCGCGGCGTCGGCAACCTTGGCCATCACGCGCTTGGCGATGGCCGGGTTCTCCTCCCAGAACGCGCGCAGCTTCTGCGCGACCATCTCCTCGACGAGCGCCTTGGCCTCGGTGTTGACCAGCTTGCCCTTCAGGTTCCCCTCGAACTGCGCGCCGGGGATCTTCACCGAGACGACCGCCGTGAGGCCCTCGCGGACGTCCTCGCCCGAGGGACTCTCCTTGATCTCCTTCCAGGAGTTGCTCTCCTCGCCGTACTTGATCACCGACCGCGTGAGCGCGCTTTTGAAGCCGATCAGGTGCGGCCCGCCGTCGACGGTGTTGATGTTGTTGGCGAAGGAGAAGACCTTCTCGTCGAAGCCGTCGTTCCACTGCAGCGCGACGTGCACCTCGGCGCCGTTCACCTCGCCCTTCATGGCGATGGGCTTGTCGAAGATCACCGTCTTGTTCTTGTTGAGCAGCTCGACGTACGCGACGATGCCGCCCTCGTACTTGAAGTCGTGCGACTTGTCGGTGCGCTCGTCGCGCATGGTGATGCGCAGGCCGGGGTTCAAGAAGGCCATCTCGCGCATGCGGTTGGAGAGCACGTCGAAGTTGAAGTCGGTCGCCTCCAGCACGGTCGAATCCGGCTTGAAGGTCACCTTGGTGCCGCGCAGCGAAGTGGTGCCGAGGACGTGCACTTTTCCGGTCGGCACGCCCTTCTCGTAGCGCTGCTTGTGGATCTGCCCGCCCCGATAGACCTCGACCTGCAGATACTCGCTGAGCGCGTTCACGCAGGATACGCCCACGCCGTGGAGGCCGCCGGACACCTTGTAGCTGTCCTGATCGAACTTGCCGCCCGCGTGCAGCTTGGTCATCACCACGTCGAGGGTGTCCATCTCCTCGGTCGGGTGCGGTCCCACGGGGATGCCGCGGCCGTCGTCCTCGACGGAGAGCGAGCCGTTGGCGTGGATGATCAGCTTGATGGTCGTCGCGTGCCCGGCGAGCGCCTCGTCGACGGAGTTGTCGACCACCTCGTACACCAGGTGGTGCAACCCCTCGGCTCCCGTCCCGCGGATGTACATGTGCGGGCGCTTGCGCACCGCCTCGAGGCCCTCGAGGACCTTGATGCTGTCGGCCGAATATTCACCGGCCGCAGGCGCGCCGTTGGCAGGGCCGCGCGGCTCCGCGGTCCGCTTCTCACGAGCTGTTTCCAACCATCCACCTCGGAATTCGGGGGTCTTGGACGCGCTCAAAGAGCACGCGCGCAGACGCCGCGAGGGTAGCCTTGGAAGTATCACGCGAAATCGCGCAGCGTCAAGGCGATCGACTGCCTGTAACATAGCGAAAGTACAGCGATTTTATGGCCACTCGGAGCGCTCGATCCGGCCCTCCCGGACGGCGTGGAAAACGGCCGGGGCGGCCTGGGCTCCGCTGCCCGCGGCAGCGGCCACCAGGTGGGGATCGGTGGTCGTCAGGACCACCTGCCCGTGCAGCTCCCCCAGATAGCGCATGAGGTACGCATTGCGCTGCGGATCGAGCTCGCTGGACACGTCGTCGAGCAGCAGGAGCGGCGCCCGCCCGTGCACGCGGCGCAGGTTTTCGATCTCGCCGATCTTGAACGCCAGCACCAGGGCTCGCGCTTGCCCCTGGCTGGCGAAGGCTCGCGCTGGCCGTTCGCCCAGCGCGAGCGACAGATCGTCGGCGTGCGGGCCCACGCTGGTATATCCGCGCTCGCCGTCTCGCGGGAGGCGCCTCCGGAACGCCGCCCGCAGCCGTCCGGCGAGCTCGTCCTCTCCGCCCAGCGCCGCGTCGGCGCCGAGCCCGTCCGAATCGCGGCCCGCCGCCTGGTAGGCGAGCTGCAACGGCTGCTCGCCGCGCGCGACCTCCGCGAATGCCCGGGCGGCGTGCCCGCGCAGCTCGTCGAGGAGCTTCTCGCGGCGGAGCCGCAGCCGCGCTCCGATGCGCGAGAGCGGTTCCTCGAACGCCTCGTGCAGCGCCGGCGGCGCACCGTGCCGCAGCAGTTGGTTGCGCGAGCGAAGGGCGCGCAGGTAATCGCGGGCGTCGGCGAGGTGCGCCGGGTGGCGGTTCTGGACGGCGCGGTCGAGCAGCCGCCGCCGCCCTTCGGGCCCTCCCTTCACCAGCGCCAGGTCGTCCGGGGTGAAGGCGACCACGGCGAGTCCCCCGAACAGCTCGTCCGGATCGCGGACCGGCTTTCCGTCCACCCTCGCCGACCGCCGGCCGTCGGCGACGGCGACCTCGACCTCGCGCACTCCTCCGGGGAGCTCGAAGCGGCCCACGACCACGGCCTCTTCCCTTCCGAAGCGCACCACCTCCGAGAGGCGCTGCGCCCGCAGAGGCCGGAGCGTGCAGAGCAGGTAGCAGGCCTCGAGGAAGTTCGTCTTGCCCTGCCCGTTCGCTCCGGCGAGCACGGTCGCGTGAGGCGACAGCTCCACGCCCTGCGCCGCCAGGTTGCGGAAATCGGTGGTCTCTACGCGCAGCAGCCGCAGCGGCTATCCCTTCACGCACATGTCGATGGGGATGTCCCCGCCCTTGCTGCGGCACTGGTACCGGGGTGGGCAGCGCGGGGGCGGCGGCACCTTGAGGATCTTCTCCGTCGTCTGCGGATCCTTGGCGGGAAAGCCGGGACGCGTCTTCGTCAGCCCCTGCTCCAGACCGGCGCACGGGAGCGCGCAGACGCCCCGCGGAAAGAGCTTCCCGCGCTGGTCGTGCTGCCTCAGGCACACCTGCGCCGCCGAGCTGCAGTCCGCCCGCTTCGTGCAGCTGCGCCCGATGCCGACCGCGCGCGGATCCCTCCGCGGCGCCGATTTCGACGCGCCGCCCGTCTTCGGCGGAGTCGCGGCGGCGCTCTTCTGCGCGCTCGGCTTCGTCTTCTTTCCCGGGCCGGGAGCGCGCCGCTTCTTCGAAGGGGGTTTCTTCGCTGGCGGTTCCTGCGCTGCCGGCGCGCCCGTGGTCCCCGCGTCCGCGCCCGCCCCGCCGGCGGACCGGGCCGATCCTCCGTCCGTCTGGGCCAGCGCGGCCGCGGAGAGGAACGCACCGAGCACCAGCGCCCGCACGGTGGGTTCCACGTGGAACATCAGATGCGCATCGGCATGATCACCGCGGTGTAGCGGGTCGACGCGCCCGCCTCGCCGATGGGCTTGAGCACGCCTGGAGACAGCTCGTCGCAGAGCTCGACGTTCATCTGCGGCGCCTCGACCACGCTGAGCACGTCCATCAGGTAACGCGCGTTGAAGCCGATCTGCAGCGGTGTCCCGCCGTACGCGACGGGGATCTCTTCCTTGGCGTCGCCCAGATCCGGGTTCTGGCTGGTGACGCGCAGCATGTCCTTCTGCAGCTCGAACTTGACCGCGTTGGTCGAGCGGTCGCTGGAGAGGATGCTCATGCGCTTGAGCGTGTCGAGCAGCCGGGGGCGATCGACGGTGACCGTCCGATCGGCCTCCTTGGGGATGACCTGCATGTAGTCGGGAAAGACGCCGTCGATGAGCCGCATCACCATCGTCAAATCGCCGCGCCGGAAGACGCCGGAGCTCTCGGTGAACCCGAGCTCGCAGGGACCGGTGCTCTCCTCGCCGAGCAGCCTGCGCAGCTCGAAGAGCCCCTTGCGAGGGACGATGACTCCCTTCTTCATGTTGAAGTTGCCCGGCGCAGGGCGTTCGATGAGCGACAGCCGGTGTCCGTCCGTCGCCACCATGCGGACGTTGCCCTGCGCGGTCTCGAAAAAGACGCCGTTCAGGTTGTGCCGCGTCTCGTCCGCGGAGATGGCGAACTGGGTCTTCTCGATCATTTCGAGGAGCTGCTGCGGCTCGACGGTGACGAACTGGACCTTCTCCGCCCGGGGGAACGGGGGATAGTCCTCCGCCGCCTGGCCGACGATGTTGAACTCCGCCGCCCCGCTGGTGATCTTGACCCGGTTGTTCGCCTCCCGGCGCAGCACGCAGCTCTTCTCCGGCAGCGTGCGGACGATGTCGTAGAGCTCCTTGTGCTTCAGCGCGACCGAGCCGGGCCGCTGCACCTCAGCCGGGTGCGTGCCGGTGACTCCGATCTCGAGGTCGAACGCGGACGCCCGCAGGCGACCGCCGCCTTCGCCTTGCGTGGCCTCGAGCAGGACGCTGGCCAGGATCGGCATCGTGCTCTTCTTCTCCACGATGCCCTGGGCTCGGTAGAGGGCACGGGAGAACTCGTCGATCCCGATCTGTAGCTCCATCGTCTGTAACCTTTCTGATCAGGAACTAGAGGATCTCGTCTTCGACGTAGAGCCTGTGATCTTGTGGGGCGCGGAGCCAGCCCCGGGACATCGCTGACGAAGCTCCTGGGGACGGCGGCCGGGCCGCTGTGTGAGCGGCCTGTGTAGCAACCGAGCCCGGCTGGGTCAACACGCAGGACTCGGGTTTTCCGCAGCGTTTCGCACAGGCACGAGGTGGCCATGCCAACGGAGCTCATCCCCGCCGGGATGCTGGTTGAAACGGCGTTCCCCCGGGGTCGACTCCGCCGACGCCTTCCGCATCGCCGCCGCCGGCACGCGCCCGAGTTGGCGAGGCGGATGCTCTCCACACGATCAAGTCGGCGGGTGGTCTTCTTCGGATTCGTGACCTGCTGGTCCGTCCGTTCGGGATCCGGCCGGCCTGGCGGCCGCGCGCGGAGGTCCGCATCGAGCGCGTCCTCTCCGCGGGGCCGTTCCAGCTCCTCGAGGTGACCGAGGACGAAGTGCTCTGCGGCGGGGACGACCGCCACCTGGACTACCGCGTCTCGCTGCTCGCGCAGGGCGACCAGGCGACGCTGTGGCACGATGGTTCGCTTCCACGGCGTGGCCGGCCGCGCGTACTACTTCTTCGTCCGTCCGGTTCACCCGATCCTGGCGCGCCGGCTGCCGGCCGCGGCGATTCGCCGGCCCTCGAGCGGTGCCCCGCGCTTGACGACCGATCCGTGCGGTGCGCGTTAGCCGTTGAGCCTGCGGAGCAGGGACTCGACCGTTGCGCGGAGCTCGTCCTCTTCGCGCATCAGCTGCTCGATGCGCTGCTCGGCGTTGATCACGGTCGAATGGTCCTTGCCTCCGAACTTCTCGCCGATCGCGGGGTAGCTGAGGCCGGTGATCCGCCGCGTCAGGTACATCGCTACCTGCCGAGCGCGGGCGATGCCCTGCTGGCGGCGATCCCCCTTGATGTCCTGCGCCTTGACCTGCATCTGCTCGCCGACGGCCTTGATGATCTGCTCGACGTCGGGTTTGTCACCGCGCACGACCAGCACGGTCTTGAGCACGTCCTTCGCCAGGTCGACCGTGATCGACGACTTGGTCAGAGAGGCGAAGGCCGCGAGGCGGATGAGCGATCCCTCCAGCTCGCGGACGTTGCTGCGGATGTGCGACCCGAGGAAGAGCGCCACGTCGTCGGGGAGCTGGATGTTGTCGGTCGCGGCCTTCTTCTTGAGGATGGCCACGCGGGTCTCGACCTCGGGCGGCTGGATGTCCGCGATGAGGCCCCACTGGAACCGGGAGCGGAGCCGCTCCTCGAAGCCCTCGATCTCGTTGGGGAGCTTGTCGCTGGTGACGAAGATCTGCTTCCCCGCCTCGTGCAGCGCGTTGAAGGTGTGGAAGAACTCCTCCATCGTCTGCTTCTTGTTCCCGAGGAACTGGATGTCGTCGAGCAGCAGGATGTCGCACTTCTCGCGGTACCGCGCGCGGAACTCGGGCATCTTGTGCTGCTCGAGCGCGTGGATCAGATCGTTCGTGAACGCCTCGCTGGACAGGTAGAGCACGTGGCAGTTGGGGTTCGCCTTCAGCGCGTGGTTTCCGACCGCGTGCACCAGGTGCGTCTTCCCCAGTCCGACGCCGCCATACAGGAAGAGCGGGTTGTAGGCCTTGCCGGGCGCGTTCGCGACGGCGGTGCAGGCTGCGACGGCGAATTGATTGGAAGGCCCCACGACGAACGAGTCGAAGGTGTACTTCGCGTTGAGCGTGGGAGGCCGCACCGGGATGCCCGGCGAGGTGGTGGCTACGCTGGCGGACGGCTCGGTGCGATCGAAGGGGGTCGCGGGCGGCTCGTTTTCCGACTCGGTGCCCGGCCGCTCGCGCACCACGAACTTCACCGTGCACTTCGCCCCGTGCTGGGCCTCGAGGTCCTGGAGCAGCACGTCGAGGAGGTTGTCCCGCACCCAGTCGATCATGAACTTGCTCGAGTGAGCGAGCGTCAGCTCGCCGGCCAGCAGCGAGACCGGCTTGATGGGCTCGAAGTAGGTCTGGAACGTATGCCGGGAAAGCCGGGCCCTCAGGCGCTCGATGGCGCGCGTCCAGAGGTCGACCGCCGCTTTCTCCGCCGCATGGGCGACTGCACCGTCCACAGGCTTGTTCACAGCTGTGGACAAGGAGCCAGACATCAAAAATCCCCGCGTTGAAGACTCAGGAAATACCTATGCTTACGTGCCCGCCCTGCGGGCTCGTCGCACCGTGAGTCGCCCTCTCGGATGTCCGCCTTGAAACAACTTCCGTGAAGCGGAGGCGGACCCTAGCACCGCCGTCCGAAGCGGATCAAGCGGCAAGCGGGAAGTGGTCGGATCTACGCCAGATCGCGTACTCGCACGCCGATTCGGACACCTTTCCGCGGCGTCGCCTATCCGGAGCGCGCAGGGGAGATCGTCGCAGGAAAGTCGCAGCGGTAGCGCTCGGGAGAGTCGGCGCGTCATCGTCGCGTTTTGCGCTCGGTTCACGGGCAGATGCGTGTCCAGCCGGTGACAGTACCGGGCGGATCGGGAACGACGACGGCGGCGGGTTTCTCCCGACGTCGCCGAGGGGTCCGGCGGTAGCCTGAGCATTTCGGGTCGAGGAGCTCGGTGTCGCATCGCGTCCTGAACGGAGCGCCGCGTAGCTCGATCTCCCCGGGTGGAATCGAAACCCCTGGGCCGTTTTGCTCGGGACGCGCATTGCCGCGAGGCGTCGGGAGCGCATGCCGGCGGGCGCTGCAGCAGGATGCAAGGGACCGTAGCCGGACGGGCGCGCGAACCGGTGTGCCGCGTGGTGCGGCCGCACGGATCCGCCGCCGCACGCAGGAATCGGCCCCGCCGGCCGCGACGAGCTGCGCGGGATCTGTTCCCTGCTCCGGCGAGACTCTGGACCTTTCGATTCGGTGATGTCCGGCTGGCGACGGTTGACCGCGTGCGAGCGCGGCCGCCTCGGAGAGATCCTGCCGCGGTCCGTCGGCAGGGTGGATCAGCGGGGCGTCAGAGGCCTCTGCGCGGACCGGGCTCTCTTCGGCGCGCGCGCGTCCACCGGACGGCGAAGCGCCTCGGCCGTCAGCGCCCACGGCTTCCTTGACACCCTGCGCCGCCCGTGCTTACTTGCCGCGCTTTTCGCGCACCGCGTGGAGGCAGTGGCCGTGAAGCGCACGTACCAGCCGAGCAAGGTCCGCCGCAATCGCGAGCACGGATTCCGCAAACGCATGAGCACCAGGCAGGGCCGCACCGTGCTGAAGCGCCGCCGCGCCAAGGGCCGGAAGCGGCTCGTGGTGAGCGCGCCGAAGAAGTAGCCGGGCCGCGATGCCCCGGGCCGATCGCGGCACGCTCTCCTTCCCCAAGTCCGCGCGCCTGCTGCGGCGCGGCGAATTCGTCGCCGTCAAGCAGGGCGGCCGAGGCTTCGCGGATGGTCCGTTGGCCGCGAGTTGGGCTGCGCGCGCCGTCGGGTCCACCCCGCCGGGAATCGGCGGCATGCGCGCGCGGGTTGGGATCGCGGTGTCGTCCAAGGTGGGAGATGCAGTGGTGCGCAACCGGGTGAAGCGCCGGCTTCGCGAGGCGATCCGGCACGAGCTGCACCAACTGCCCGAGGTCGACCTGGTGCTCGTCGCGCGCGCCTCGGCCACCCGCGCTTCGGTCGGCGAGCTGCGCGACTGGCTGCGCCGCGCCGGGCTGCGGATCGCCGCCGATCGGGAGCGCGGCCGATGACGCGACCGCCGACGCTCGCCGCAACGCCGCTGCCGGAGTCGGCCGCACCCGCCGGCGGCGCCTCTTCCGCGGACGGCGGAACGGCGGTGTTCCACGTGGAACGTCTCCCATTCGGGAGGTGGGCGGCGGAATCCTCGGGTGGCCGACGCTCCGCTGCCGGCGGCGGCCGCCTCGCGGTGGCGACGGTCGGCGCACGCAACCGACTGGCGGCAGCGGCGCGATGGTTCCCTGCCCCGCCCGGGGTGGAGCCGGCGAACGCGCCGGCTCCTTCGCGCGGCTGGCGTGCCGTCCTCGGGTGGCCACTCCTCGCGCTCTTGTGGCTCTACCGGAAGGTCGTTTCACCGGTCTTGCCGCCGGCCTGCCGCTACTACCCGAGCTGCTCGCAGTACGCGGTGGAGGCGGTCACCGTGCATGGCCCCATCCGCGGCGGATGGTTGTCCGCCCGCCGCTTGCTCCGCTGCCATCCCTGGGCTCCCGGGGGGCCCGATCCGGTTCCCCCTCGCCAGCGCCCCGATCGAGGACGAGTGCCCAGATGAAAGACTCGAACCAGCGCCTTCTCCTCACCGTCGTCCTGTGCATGGCCGTCGCCCTCGTCTGGAGCCTGGTATTCCAGCCGAAACAGCAGCAGCGGCCGTCGGCGCAGCAGACCTCGCCGCAGCCGGCGCAGCCGCCCGGTGCGGCGGCGCCTGCGCCCTCGGCTCCGGCGTCGGGATCCGCCGCCGCGCCTGCCAGCGGCGGTCCGCACGCGACGTCCGCGCCGCGCCCGCCCGCGCGGACCGTGGCGCTCGACTCGGAAAAGCTGCATGTGGTGGTCACCTCGGAAGGCGCCGCGCTCCGGTCGGTGCAGCTCAAGGGCGACAAGTTCCAGCGACGGAAGCGCGGCTCGTCCGAGTTGACCCAGGTCGACCTCGTCGACCCGCAGCCCGGCGTCCCCCTGCCCCTCTCCACCGTCCTGCGCGACGGCGGCGGCGCCGATCTAGTCCCCGCCGACGCGGCGTACGAGGTGGTGCGGCACGACGGGCATTCCGCCGTCTTCCGGACGGCGGTCGGCGGGGTGAGCGTCACGAAGACGATGACGCTCGATCCGCAGCTGTACCGCGTGGATCTCTCCGTCGAGTTGCGGTCGGACGCCGTTTTTTCGGGGCAGCTGGTGGCCCTCTCGACCGGCCACGGCGAGGCGCCTTCGGGCGGGTTCTTCACGGGCCACACGAACGCGCCCGCCCGCCCCATCTGCAAAGCGGGGGGAAAGCTCGAGCGCCTCTCGGTGGGCGACAAACACTCCGCTTGGGACGGGCCCGGTCCGGCGGCCTTCGCCGGCATCGACGAGCAGTACTTCATCCGCGCCGCCGTGCCGCCTCAGGGGTCGCCGGCGAGCTGCCACATCGAGGCGAAACCCGACGGTGCGCTCCTCGCCACCCTCGCGGTGCCGGTGTCCGTCCCGGCGGGCGGTGCCGCGTCCGAGCCGTTCGTGGTCTACGCTGGACCGAAGGACACCGACGAGTTGGGTGCGGTCGCGCCGGTGCTCAAGGATTCGGTCGATCTCGGCTT